>NZ_LVWH01000188.1:0-44701 GCF_001909045.1 Paenibacillus sp. P3E
GGTTATCCCTGATGCCAGCAAAATTAGATTTTATATCATATTATAATTATTATAAAGTGTAACGGAGTGATTATCAATGATTCTCACTAATTTTATTACAAACCATGTTTTTTTACAAATATCTATTTTCAATCCATGTAATCATTTAAAGTCTTGTATTTGAAAAAAATCAAAAAAGAAAGCCCCCGCACTGGAGGCTTTACTTCTATTGTAGATGCGATTATTCGCAATGGATGATCAGCCCAGGAAAGAACGCAGCATCCATTGGTTTTTCTCCAAATCGCTGCGGATTTTGATGAACAAATCGGCCGTTGGCTGATCACTCACCTGCTCGGCCAGCTCAATGCCTTCAGTAAGCTCTTCGGCCACGGTGGCGAAGTCTTCAATCAGCGTCTGAACCATGCCGCGGGTATCTTCTTTGCCTGTAGCTTCCTGAATGGTAGCCAGTTCAAGATATTCTTTCATGGTAGCCGCCGGGCTGCCCTTGATGCTCAGCAGACGTTCAGCCACCTCGTCCATTTTGAGGGTAACATCATCATACAGTTCTTCAAATTTCACGTGCAGGGAGAAGAATTGCTCTCCTTTCACATACCAGTGATAATTATGAATTTTGACGTATAGTACGTTCAGGTTTGCAACCTCACGGTTGAGTACTTGTTCGAGTGAAGTTGTGTTGACTTTGCCAGATGCTTTAGCCATTGTAATATCCCTTCCTTATCCATAATTTAGCCGGCTGCCTGTCCATGGTCCGGCATGCAGTTGTCTATACTGAATTTACCCTTTCATACTGGAGACGAAACATGAAATATCCTTTCTGGTGCAAGACACCAAGTCTGAACGCCTTCCTTGTTGATGGCTTATTCTGTAGGATGAGCCAAGCCTGTCCGGCTTATGCTTTTCCAGAAGTATCAACTTTGGACTGAAGTGGTGGAAGCAGCAAAAAGAGGCCCGGAGGCCTCCCTTAATAAAGTACCGGGCAGGGTGAGAGCAGCTTACAGCATAAGAAGCAAGGCCTCCGCCCCGGTCATTCCCGGTACAATTCCCAGCTTCTCAGCTTCTATGGTTACGGACTCCATAGGTGCAGACAGAAGCTGCGGCAATGTCCGCACACCAACGGCCCGGGCTGCTATAATCCTGCGGTCGCTAAGCGTTTCATTGAGCAACCCCACGTCAAGCGCTCCGCACATGATATACCCTTTATCCGTGCTGATCGACAGCAGCGTAGTCTTGGGAAGCTTTACTTCGACACCAATCATTACATGACCACCTACGACAACAGGCTCCATGGTAACCAACCAACATGACCTCCTTGTTCTTGATCCTCCATCACGTTGTATGTGTATGCTTTATTGGGGATCAGTGTGCGGATGAAGGACTAGTTCTCCGCTAAATGAGGGTCAATAGTCCTGATTTCCCAATAAGGAGGTATATGCTTATTCATGAATTAATGGTATAGTTTATATACTTTTAAAATAGTATTTTCAATAGTGTCTACTGACAAAGCTGGGGGATTTATGGACAAGAAACTACAACACACGGACGGCAATTATTTATTCAATGTCGACATCCTGATCAACGCCCGTACTAACCCGCTTGCACTGCAATACTTGCTTGAAATGTTGAACAGCAATGAGAAAATCACGGATTTCAACATTAACTCAGGTCTTGAGCTCGGAAAAACAATTGATAATCTCCTCCGGTCCGCGAAGCTTGCACTGAAGCAGGAACCCGCCACGGCTGCTCATGTACCTTTTAAATTGCCAGTGAAGCAACCGGGTAAGCAGGCTGAAAAGCCTGAACCCAAGAATGTCCCCGCAGTCACACCTGCGGCTACAACTGCGGCAACCCCTGCAGATGCGTACGGTAAAATCAGACTATACATTCAGAACAACCAACTGGTCCGGCTCCGCGCTAACCGGCACGGCAAACAGGTGTCTATGCCCTGCCGTATCCTGAATTTTGATGAAGCCGCCAATTCACTCAGTGTATATCATGTGGATGAGAAGCAAGTGTATACGTTCAAGCTCAATGAAATCGACGAATTTTCGTAGACCATGTACACCTTCACCACCAGACAAACAAGCACCTGTCCCGGAAGGAATCTTCGGGGCAGGTGCTTGTTTGTATTTTTATGGTCTTCGTTCTGAGTATCCATCAATCTTTTCGTGAAAAAGCTTCCCAAGCCAGACAAAGCCACCCGGCAATAAAACATACCCCGCCAAGAGGAGTAATCGCTCCGAGCACCTTAATGCCGGTAATACTCAGCATGTACAAGCTGCCGGAGAAGAAAATAATCCCCAGCATCAGCAGCCGTCCCGCTAAGCGCAGACGTGAGCTCTCCCCCCATTGACCTGCCGCCAGCCCAATGAGAATCAGTCCAAGCGCATGAATCATGTGATAATGCACACCGGTCTCGTAGACCTTCAGGTAGTCTTCACTGATCACAGTTTTAAGCAGATGCGCTCCGAACGCGCCTATGCCGACAGACAGCATGACCAGCAAGGCTCCATAGGCTATAAATCTTCGTTGCATGGATACACAGCTCCTTCTATTGAACTTCTCCTATCTTACCGTACCTGGACGTTGTATTTCCAGCAGCCGTAAGTTTGGAACATTTTGCAAACCGGGCTTGCATTTGCCGCCATCTTATGGAAAAGTGGGTACTACCATCATTTATATCAAATAGGATACAAGGAGTGCCTCACATGGACGATTATTCTCCACCACAAGAAGAGCAAGTTCTGTATGAAGAAAACCCCCGGGATTTCAAACATTCCGGCCCCGGTATTGCCTCGTTTGTTATCGCCCTGATTACCCTTGCCGGCTATATTATTGCCTTTGTCGTTGTAGGTGCTAACGTCTCCTCCGTCACAGGTGGAAGCGACTCTTTCATTACCAATTCTGCAGAGTCTATCTTTTACCTGGGAATGTCTGTACTCGTCCTGGCAGCGGTTAATGTGATCGGGGCTGTAATCGGCATAATCGGACTTACCCTCCGCAAGCGCCGCAGGGTACTTGCTGTCATCGGCACTATAATTAATGGAGTCATTCTGCTGCTGTTCATGCTGATGATTGCCACCGTACTCGTTAATGCCGGTTCAGCCTGAGGCCAAACACTTACCCATTCCAAAGAAGAGGCCGCCCCGATTTTATTCGGAAGCGGCCCTTTTTTTCCTAGTGTAAACTGCAGCCCAGTACGGAATTACCGGCTGACCATACTGTCCAGCGAAGCATAGACATGCGGTCCAAATCCCTCTGAAGCCTCCCGCTGCGGAATGTTCAGCTTGATGACATATCCCTGCCCGTCCATTTCCTTCACCACATACTCCCGGGTCAAATCGGATCCCATAGCAGTAAGATAGAGCCGGATGCCGGTCATCCGCTGGTCACGCTCCTTTTGACCAAGTGCAGTCACTTTGCCAGTAGAAGCCAGCTCCTCCTCACCCTCCAGTTGAAGGGCATCGAGATTGAAGTCGGAGGGCAGCTTGGTAATCTCGGCGTAATACCCGGGATCAACTTTCATTGCCAGCTTGCCAGTCTTCGCATCAAACGTGAAGATATCGAATACATAGAGTGAATATCCCGCTCCAGTCGCCAGGGTTGCCGTCTTTTCTTCCTCCATGCCCTCCAGCGTCAGCTTGAGTGTCTTCGTCTTGGCGAGTCTACCTGTTGAAGGTGCTGCGCTTCCGCTCTCCGCAGACTTTTCCAGCTTCGACAGCACCCGCTGTGAAATGGAGGAGTCTCCTTCTACACTTCGCTGGGCATATTCGAAGACTACAGGATCATCCATATTTAAGGTCTCTAGAGACTGCTCCAGCCCCGCACCAAGCTCAAATGATGTTGCTCCTTCTTCTGTCTTGATCTCTACCGAGTGATTATCAATCTGTCCGACATAGATTCCTGTACCGTGAATCATCTTTGCTTCCTTTGCAGGAGATGAACTGGGTTCAGTTGCAGAAGAAGAACTGGGTTCAGTCGAAGGGCTTGGTGACGGTGATGCCGTGCTCTGTGCCGGAGTGGGAGAGGTGGTGGACGAAGGCTCTATCGGAGCCTCGGCCGGGGTATTGCCGCTGCATGCGGTTATAGCCAGCATTAATACAACTGTTGCCGCCAGAACAGGTAGTTTACGTTGTGATTTCATGTTGACTGCCTCCTCATTGGTGAAACGGTAATCGAATCGCCTGCCTAGGCTTACTCTTATTAACGAATAACCCTTCGCCCGGGTTGCATAAACTTTCTGCTATATAGATTGGACCGTTTACAACTGGGATAGGCATTCGCCGGAAGCAGCATGCTGCAAAATTAATACAATGGTGAAGAGCCTTTTTTAGAATGACCCTGAAGGAGTGATTTCCTTGAAAATAGATATCGGCTGCGGTTCCGGCAAAGAATCTGGTTATCTGGGAATCGGCCGTGAAGGTTGCCCCGGAGTGGATATCGTGTGCAATATTAATACGGGAATTCCACTGCCGGATAATACTGCAGAATTTGTTATGGCCAGCCGTGTGCTGCCGTATGTGGACAATTTATTTGCCGTAATGGCGGAAATCTACCGGATCAGCACCCACAAAGCTGTTGTTTGTATTCTGGCCCCTTATGCCCACAGTTTCCCCCACATTTCTAATCCTCTGTTCAAGCAGAAATTCGACGAGTATACTCCCCGCCATTTAACGGGCAGCTTTTTCCAGCCTTCCTCCGGAGCCGTTTCTCCGGAAATCCCCGATTATCCGGTGCCTGCGCCACCCTTTGACTATCGGCTGCTTCGGATGGAGCTATTCTATCAGTATCCTTTTGACGACATCCTTTATGAAGCCGAGGAACTGGAGATTCTGAAGACGCTGCAGTCTAATGTCGTTCATGAAATTATGTACCATTTTGCGGTGATTAAAAAACCAATAACAGCTGAAGAGCTCGAAGACATGAGCCGCAAAGCCTACCCTGAACCCCGCGCCCTGCTCGCCCGGAGAAGACCGATCACAGAATAGACAAGATAAACTTAATTATGTGCCCATTACAAACAATTATTAACACATTCTGTCATAGGCTAATAACAAACCGAATAAAATGCATACCGTTCTCAAAAAACGAGCGGTCTGCCTTTTTTATTGTTGTCATAACATACTGTATCTTCTTTATAAGGAGGTGAAAATCATTCCTCTAGTCGTTCGGGCTACAATTAACGCGACCGGTGCCATCACTTTCACGGGCAACACGCTAGGCCTGAGCAGGTCTGAAACAACTGGTGTACCGGGCACTCAAGATAGTATCGGGGCGTTTACCACAGTAAATACTTCCTCCACATTTGGAACATATCCCGCTGGAACTACAAATCTATATACAAGCAACAGCTCGGCTGCCATTCTGTCGATACCTTCAGGAAGTACAGTGCTGTATGCAGAGCTGATTTGGGCAGGCTCCTATATTAACGGTTCCGTCAACCTGAGTTCTGTCATTAACAATCCGATCTCCTTCACCACGCCGGCGGGCACTCTATTCAGTGTCTCCCCGGACGCAGCGACCAGCAATTCTGTCGATTTGGGCGGCGGAGGCTTCGCTTATGTACGTTCCGCGAATGTAACCAGCATTATTCAGACAGGGGGGGCCGGAAGCTATACCGCAGGCAGTGTAGTCGGTACGATAGTAATTACTGGCGATACTACAGCGAATCATGCGGGCTGGACCTTAGGCGTTATTTACTCGAATCCGTCTCTTCCTTTCCGCAATATGTCTCTCCGGGCAGGCGCTGTGCTTGTACAGGCCAGTTCTGCTCCTGTGGTCACAACCATTACTGGATTCGCGACCCCTGTGTCAGGAGCACTGGGCGGAAGAATTCTGTTCAGCGCACAGGAAGGAGATGCCAACCGTTCCGGAGATCAGGCGCTGTTTGGTCCAACTACCTCTACCCAGGTAGCGTTGTCTGGCCCCAATAACTTCGCCACCAACTTTTTTGCTTCACAGATAAATAATGATGCCGGAGTGCTCAATACAACCGGGACCTTTGGGACCCGCAATCAGACCAACGGCAGTCCTGGAACCAACATCATTGCTGGACGTCAAGGCTGGGATATCACCAATGTCGATGTCTCCGCGAGACTCGTCAACAATCAGTCTTCTGCCTTATTGACCCTAACCACTTCTGGCGATGCCTACGTTGTCAATGGAAATGCGCTGCAGATTGACATCAATGCTCCCAAAATCACCTTAACCAAAGGCTCAAATGCGGCGGGAACCATCGTCGGAGATACGTTGACCTATACCGTAACTGTCAGCAATACGGGCACTGCCAGTGCGACCAGCGCCGTTTTGTCAGATGCCTTGCCGGCAGGCTTAACTTTTGTGACCGGAAGTGTGGTTGTAGCCGGTATACCTAGGCCTATGTATGATATAACAGCAGGCATTCCCCTTGGGACTTTGACTCTCAGCACCTCTGTGACCGTTACATACCAAGCCAAAGTCACTTCATTGCCACCTTCGCAGATTGTTGCCAATACGGCCAATCTCGCATTTACGTTCCAGAGTGTCGCGGGCGGATCGATATTGACTGGAGTTATTCCTTCAAATACTGCCTCTCTGCCGGTATACTCTCCGGTCCTTGGCATTGTCAAAAGCGCCAACACCACAAATGCCACTGTCGGCGATCAAATTATTTATACCCTGCAGATTGCTAACACGGGTAATATTGGCGCAACTACTACGCTAACCGATAATATTCCCGCCGGCAGCTCCTATGTGCCCGGAAGCTTCACAGTGAACGGAACCCCGGTAGCAGGCAATCCAGCCTCAGGTATCGCCATCGGCGTCATTGCTGCCGGAGGCAGCTCAACCGTCCAGTTTCGGGTAGTGGTAAATAGTCTTTCTCCATCGTCTCAGCTCGTAGACCAGGCAACTGCCGCGTATACTTTTGTGGTACCGGACGGCCGGACGGTGGCCGGATCAGCCGCTTCCAACACGCTTACAATTCCTGTTACTCTGCCGAATGTTGTGATCGTAAAAAGTGCAAGCTTCCCTGATGTTGCCGTAGGTGACGTCCTCCTATATACCTCCATAATCAGTAATAATGGAATTGCCCAGGTCACCAATCTTATATTGTCTGACCCGCTTCCGGCGGGTAGCACTTTTGTTGCAGGAAGCGTCAATGTCAACGGATCTTCGCGCCCGTCTGCTGATCCTGGAACGGGAATAACTGTAGGTACTATTGCAGCAGGCGCCAGTGTCACCGTTACCTTTCAGGTATCTGTGACCTCTGTACCTTCACCTGCACAGCTCTCAAACCGCTCATCCGCATCCTACAGCTCCGGTGCGTTTACCGGGATCACCCAATCCAATACGACGGCAACGCCTGTCTATCAGCCAGTCATAGGGATCAATAAGAGTGCGAATACAGCCAGTGCGACTGTAGGCGGGAATGTTCTCTACACCCTGCAGATGCAGAATTCGGGGAATCTGGCTGCCACAGTTATTCTAAGTGACAACATTCCGGCAGGATCAGTCTTTGTGCCCGGCAGTGTCACCGTCAACGGTGTGGTCCGTCCATCGGATTCACCCACTGTGGGGATACCCCTGGGAGCTGTGGGCCCTGGAGCAACGGTTACTGTTACCTTCCTTACAGCGGTGCAGTCACTTCCGTCTCCAGCCGTGCTAGTGAATCAAGCCAGCAGCAGCTACACCTATCAACTGCCGAGCGGGCGCTCCCTCTCTGGAACAAGTTTGTCCAGCACAGTGAGTATTCCGGTATCCGCACCGGGCATCACCCTGATCAAAAGTGTGAATCTTACCAATGCTGCTGTCGGGGAGTATATCACCTACACTGTGGCGGTCACAAATCCCAGTGGCGTACCTGTGAACAACGTGGTCCTGTCCGATCCGGTTCCAACTGGCGGTGCATTTGTAGCCGGAAGTGTCACCATCAACGGGACGCCGCTACCCTCCGCTAACCCTGGCGCCGGCTTTAGCCTCGGAACCATCGCTGCAGGTGCCACAGCAACCGTAACCTTTCAGGTGAATGTGATTTTCGTGCCTAATCCGGCAGTCCTTGTGAACAGGGCAAGCGCTTCTTTCACTTCCGGTTCTTTCAGTGGTGCCGCTCTGTCAAATACGATCAGCACTGCAGTGTTCATCCCCGTTATCGTTCTTGAAAAAAGCGCGAATGCAGCACAGGCCTCTGTCGGCAGCTCCTTGTCCTATTCCATTCTTGTCAGTAATACCGGGAACATTGCCGCAACGATGAACTTGACCGACACTCTGCCGCCGCAGGCAGTATTCGAAGCAAACAGCGTGAGCATTGGTGGTACGCCTCTGCCGGGATTCAATCCCGTCACAGGGATTCCTGTAGGACCACTCGCACCAGGCGACAGTGTTACCGTCTCATTCCTGGTCACAGTTACCGCGCTGCCACCCGGCCAGCTGCTGCTTAATACAGCGGCGGCTGCCTTCAGCTTCACCCTACCCGATGGCCGGCAACTTGGGGGGAATTCCGTATCGAATACACTCTCCATTCCTGTCTCCGCGCCTAACGTAAGTATTGTAAAAAGCGTGAATGCCATTGACGCCGTTACGGGTGATATTCTAACATTCACCTCCGTTCTGACGAACAACAGTATTGCTGCTGTCAGCAAGATCATTCTCAGTGATCCCTTGCCTGAGAATGCAGCCTTCATTTCCGGAACCGTAATTGTGGGCGGTGTCTCCCAGCCGCTATCAATCCCGTCCGCCGGCATTCCAATCGGCAGTCTGGGCCCCGGGGCCTCAGTCGCCGTAACATTTGAGGTGAAGATAACAATGCCGATTCCTTCACAAATCAACAACCAGTCAACCGTCAGCTTTACCTCCGGTGTATTCTCAGGCTCCTCATCATCCAACATTACAACTACACCGGTCATTCAGCCGCAAATTTCCTTGGTCAAGAGTCCCGACGCGTTCAATAAAACCATTGGCGATACTGTCATCTACTCGATTATAGTCAATAATACCGGCAATCTTACCGCAAATGTAACCCTTACAGACAACATCCCGGACGGCACTGAATTTGATCCCAACAGTGTTATTGTAGGAGGATTCCCCCAGCCGGGATCAGCCCCGGATACGGGGATCGCTGTCGGAATTGTGGCTCCGGGCGCAAGTGTGACCGTCAGTTTCACCGTCATTATTGTTTCGCTGCCCTCCCCACAGCAAATAGTCAATCAGGCTTCGGCAACCTTCACTTTTACACCGCCTGACGGACGTCTGCTGACCGGCACAGCATTATCCAATGTGGTGACGATCGGCGTCTCCGCGCCTAACGTCGCTGTGGTGAAAAGCACAACCTCTACATCGGTTGCCATTGGAGATACTATCCCTTATTCCGTCAATATTACCAACAACGGGATTGATCCGGTCAACAATATAATACTAAGTGATCCTCCCCCACCGGGAACTGCTTTTGTGCCAGGCAGTGTGTCGGTCAATGGCGTTCTTTTTCCAAATGCCAATCCGGCTACCGGGATAAGCATAGGCACATTGGCTATTGGCGCATCTGCTATAGTTTCATACAGTGTAACGGTTGTATCCCTCCCGGCTAGCGTATCAATCAACAATCAGGCCACAGTTACGTATACCTCGGGCGTTTCTTTTTCCGGCTCGGTATTCTCCAATCTGGTTAGCGTCCCCGTATATCAGCCCATTATTGCCGCCGTCAAAAGCGCCAGTACAATGAATGCCACAGTAGGCGATACCGTAACCTACTTCTTAGCGGTCAGCAATACAGGCAATTATGGAGCAACCCTAACCGTTACGGATAATATTCCGGCCGGTACTATCTTTGAGCCCAACAGCGTGCTGATTAATGGCTCCCCGCTCCCTCAGGCTGATCCGTCTACTGGAATTGCCGCCGGTATTGTCGCTCCTGGAGGAACAGTAACAGTCGCCTTCTCGGTAGTGATCACTTCACTCCCTAATCCTCAAGTGCTGGTGAATCAAGGAACCGTAGCTTACAGCTTCACCTTGCCTGATGGGCGGACGCTTGGCGGCTCGGTCCTGTCCAATACCATTACATTTCCTGTCTCGAATCCGAATCTCGCCGTAGTCAAAACGACAATAACAACCGCTACCACCATTGGCGATACCATTACTTATTCAGTGACATTGACCAACAATGGGATTGCTGCTGTCAATAATGCTGTATTCACAGATGCGCTCCCTGCAGGTACTACATTTGTAACAGGCAGTGTGCTGGTGAATGGTGTGGCGCGACCCGCAACCTCTCCGGCTACAGGTGTAACCATAGGCACTATTGCCCCTGGCGCTTCAGTTACCGTAGACTTTAACGTTACGGTAACCTCGCTGCCGGCAACCGGATTGCTGAACAATCAATCCTCTGTCAGTTTCACCTCCGGAGCACTCTCTAGTGTAGGCTTCTCCAATATCCAGACTACACCAGTCTATCAGCCGGTTATCAGTGCAGCCAAAAGCTCAAGCTCTGTAAATGCGACGGTTGGAGACACGATTACTTATACGGTCAATGTAAGTAATCAAGGGAATTACCCGGCAAATGCCACTTTAACGGATACCATTCCCGCCGGGTCCACTCTTCTCGCCAACAGCGTGCTGATTAACGGTTCTCCGTCTCCGGGGTCTGACCCTGCAACAGGAATTCTACTGGGGTCGATTGCCGCCGGGGCAAGCCTTAGTGTTGTTTTCTCTGTTGTTATCGATACTTTGCCGGTCAGCCAGCAGTTGACCAACCAGGCTACTGTTTCCTATGCCTATACCTTACCGGATGCCCGGACCTTCAATCAGACATCGCACTCCAACATCAATCAGATTTCAGTCTCATCGCCAAATGTGCTTGTCGCTAAGACTACAGCTGCAACCGATGCCGTTATCGGGGATACCGTCAGTTACAGCATCTCTGTTACCAACAGCGGCATTACACCGGTCAATAATGCAGTACTCAGTGATCCCATTCCGGCAGGTGCTTCCTTTGTCAGCGGCAGCGTAGTCGTTGACGGAACTCCTCTGCCGGGAGCCAATCCGGCCAATGGCATTTCACTGGGCACCATTGCACCGGGAGCAACAATACAAGTCACTTTCAGCATCCTTGTTAATACACTGCCTACGCCAGCCATTCTGAACAATCAGGCTTCCGTGAGCTTTACCTCCGGGGCGTTCTCAGGGGCTTCATATTCCAACACTCTAGCTACCCCGGTGTACCAGCCGTTCATTAACATTGTCAAAACAGCGGATACCACAAACGCAACGGTCGGAGATACTGTAACCTATTTCCTCAACATCACGAATACCGGCAACCTTGCGGCGAATGTCACGATTACAGACACCATTCCTCCAGGCGCGGTGTTTATTCCGAACAGTGTAATCATAAATGGCGTATCACAGCCTGGAGCTGATCCGGCGAGCGGGCTGAATGTCGGCAGTGTTGCTCCGGGTGCAACTATCACCGTGACGATTACCTTGCAGGTCACCGTGGCATCGCTGCCATCACCGCAGCAGCTTGTGAATCAGGCCGCGTCCACCTTCACATTTAGTCCGCCGGATGGCCGTCTGCTCTCTGGCTCATCTTTGTCGAACAAACTGGTTATTCCGGTCTCCTCTCCTGATGTAACGGCCGTCAAGAGCACTCCTGTTATTGATGCGGTCGTCGGAGACATAATCACGTATACTATTGTGGTCACGAATAACGGAATTGTTCCCGTGAATAATGTAGTGGTGGTTGACCCGATTCCAGAAGGCAGCCAGTTCGTCACCGGCAGTGTCACGGTGGATGGAGCCGCCCGTCCCGGCGCTAGTCCTGCTACAGGCATTGTAATTGGAACGGTTGCGCCTGGAGCCTCCTCTACCACCACCTTCCAGGTAAGGGTGATTCAGACATGAGCTCTGCTTTCCCCTTTCAACCTGTTGTAACCAATCAATCCAAGGTGTTCTTCCGATCGGCAGCGGGCATAGACTCCATTACTTACTCTAATAAGATCAACACCCCGATTGTAGGTCCGGTTCTTTCTATATTAAAAAGCGCGGATCAAACCAGTGCCTCCCTTGGAGAGACCCTAGTATACACATTCGTTGCCCGAAATGAAGGCAATGTGTCGGCATTGGCTACCCTGATAGACGCTATTCCTTCTGGCGTATCCTTTATGGCCAACAGCGTCTTGCGAGATGGAGTTCCCCTTCCCGGGGTCTCTCCTTCCTCCGGCATACCTCTGGGAACGATCTTTCCACAGACCGACGTACAGATTGCCTTTCAGGTCATTGTTGTTGCACTTCCGCCTTCACTGAAGCTGAGCAATAGAGCCAAGGCCGTCTATTCCTTTAGCACTCCGGAGGGGAGGATCGTGCAGGGAGAAGTTTTATCAAACCAGGTTACAGTTGCTCTGCTCTCCTACCAGCTCTCCATTCTGCTAGTCGCAAGCACATCTACCACATTTATCGGGGATACTGTAACCTACACACTGTGGCTAAAGAACGAGGGAACCCGGCTGCTGACCGATATTACAGCAACCATTCCTGTGACGGATGGGACCGTGTTCCTCCCCGGAAGTGTCATCTCCGGCGGTATTTATTCGCCTGATAACGACCCGGCCAAAGGCATACTAGTGGCGCCGCTGGGCACAGGTACAACCACAGAAATCACGTATCAGGTTAGAGTCACTTCAACCCCTGCAACATCAGTATTAACCACGCAGGCCGTTGTTTCTTACTACACAGGCGGGGATACGGCTGATACCAAGAGCAACACGGTCAATGTTACCGTTGTTCACTCCGGGCTGTCCGTCAGCCTAAAGGTTAATAAATCCAACGCAGCTCCCGGGGATCATCTGCGCTATGTGTTCACCGTCAGCAATAGCGGGAATCTGGCGGTGGATGCAGTCCTTGCAGATATTATGCCTGATGACACACTTTTTATCTGGGATAGTGTGAATCTCAACGGAACTGCTCAGAAGGGGACCCATCCCAGAGAGGGTATTCCCCTTGGCACCCTAAGGGCAGGCTCCGCGGCTATTGTTGATTTTCTTGTCTCCATCCCGGCCGAGACCAACATACACCAGAACCCTGTAATCCAGAATCAGGGCAGCGTACAGTATACTTATAGACTGCCTGATGGACGCATTGTAAGGGAGACTGAACGTTCCAACACCGTAGTCACCTTGTTGTTCTCACCGGTCATCTCTGTTCAAGTTACAGGTGAGCCTCCAATAGCTGAACCCGGCGGTATTGCCGAATTCTATATTTCCGTTACCAACAGCGGCAACTATCCGGCTGAGGTATCGCTCATAGAGATCGTTCCCCAGGGAAGCACCCTCGCAACGGGTTATGTTACACCTGAAACCCCGTACAGCGGGATTATCCCCCTCGGTACGGTGCAACCGGGGCAAACCATCCAACTCAGCTATGTAATCCGCATCAATCCCGGTTATCTGGGCCGTGCTCTCCAGGGCTCTTTAACCGCACTCTATATGTACACTATCGATGGGCATAGATACTCCGGGGAGACCCGCTCGAACAGCTATAAAATGATCATCGAAGAAATCAGTGAATAAGAAGGTTCACATATCCCCCAGCCCCATGAATATACTTTAGTTACAACCTGCCCTTCAGTCACCCTTTGTGCCCGTACCGATTAATATTCCATGGGAGGTGGTCGTTCTGCCGCAATCATCCGGTCATTACGCGTTCGTCGTATCCAAAGAAGACTGGTCCCTTCACCGTAAAGGCCATCAGGATCAGGAACGTCATCAGCAGAAGGTCCGGGAAGCCATTAAGGATAATCTGCCTGACCTCGTGACTGAAGAAAATATTATTATGTCCGACGGCAAGCAAATCGTTAAAGTGCCTATCCGCAGTCTGGATGAGTACCGGATTATCTACAATTTCCGCAAGCAGAAGCACGTCGGCCAGGGCGATGGTGAAAGTCAGGTCGGGGATGTACTCGGCCGCGATTCCCAGTCCGCCCAGCCGGGTAAAGGCGATAAGGCAGGCGATCAGCCCGGTCAGGATACGGTAGAAGCGGAGGTCGATCTGGAGGATCTGGAGGACATCTTGTTCGAGGATATGGAACTGCCCCATCTTGCCCCCAAGGCACAAGAAGAGATCGAAGTCAAATCCATCGTCTTCAACGATATCCGCAAAAAAGGCATGATGTCCAACATTGATAAGAAGCGTACCCTGCTTGAGAACCTGCGCCGCAATGCCAGCCGGGGCAAACCCGGCATTCACAGCATCAGCCCCGACGACCTGCGCTACAAAACCTGGGATGATATCACGGTGCCTCATTCCAACGCGGTGATTATTGCGATGATGGATACTTCCGGGTCCATGGGCACCTTTGAAAAATACTGTGCCCGCAGCTTCTTCTTCTGGATGACCCGCTTCCTCCGGCGCCAGTATGAAAAGGTGGAAATTGTGTTCCTGGCACACCACACAGAGGCCAGGGAGGTCAGCGAGCATGACTTCTTCACCCGTGGCGAGAGCGGGGGAACCATCTGCTCCTCAGCCTATCAGAAGGCACTGGACATTATCGACAGCCGTTATCCGCCCTCCAAATATAACATCTATCCCTTCCACTTCTCTGACGGCGACAATCTCACCTCTGATAATGAACGTTGTGTCAAGCTGATCGGCGAGCTGCTGAAGCGCAGCAACATGTTCGGCTATGGAGAGGTTAACCAATACAACCGAAGCAGTACCCTGATGTCTGCATACCGTCATCTGAAGCAGGAGCAGTTCATGCATTATGTGATCAAGGACAAGAAGGAAGTCTATCAGGCACTGAAGACCTTTTTCGGTAAAAAGCACACTGTGCAGTAAGAAAAGACCTCTACCCGGAAAGGTGGAGGTCTTTTACTGTCGATATCCTTTTGAACAATTGACAGTTATTCGTCACTTAATAAAAGCTCAACATGCAGCACAGTATCCCCCTTGTTATCCAAATACCATTTGCCATCGGAGGCCTTGACAACCGATTTAAGATAATAAAATAGTTGTATCACTGAACTTTTATCATCCTTGTCACTGACAGTATAAACAAAATAGACTGTGGCCTTATTCGGTCCATATGAGACAACGGTCGCCTGCTTCTTGGTATACTTCAGCTCGTGTTTGAGAAAGTTGTTTTCCAGCAGCAGCTTGACCTGATCTTTGCTCAGATTCCGATTGGTATAATATGCTTCAGGAGAGCGATCCACCGCCATCAGCGCCAGTGCATCCTCATCGTTCATTGCTTGTATATATTTATCAAGCAATGTATAGATGGCTGCCTTGTCGGCATCCGGAACAGCCGCTTCCTTATTGGCAAGGGAGAGATAATCGACAGACTCTGCTTCGGTCCGGTAGACAACAATATTTTTATGAACGGCATCATAGTTCACTCTAATATTGGAGGTAGCATTGAACAAATGATTCATAACCAGTACATTGGCTCCGGAGCCCAGTATCATTGGAGCATCTTTACTGTAGGTAAATTCACGGCCGTTAAGAAAGGTCTTCCCCGATTTAAGATCAATTTTGAAGGAAGCATCCTCCGAATCTACTGTGATCACCTTTTTGGCCGCATCGTAGTTGAACTTGAATCCTAAAGCCAGTACAACACTGCGGAACTCGATGTACACTCTGCCCCCCTGCAGGATAGGAGCAGCCTTCGGATGGATTTCCTTGCTCTGGACGAAGACACGGATCGTCTTCACGTTTGGTGCCGCTGCGGAGGCTGCTGCCGGACCCAAAGACATAACTGTCAGAACGAAGGCCAGAAAGAACACTGCAATTTTACTCATATTTAAATTCTTCATCAAATTCCTTATACCCCCATTATAATTAAAATCACCCTTTCTACTTTATCGTCAACTTCCATGTATTTCCTTTGGAGTCCTAATTAGCCTTCTCTCTATCCTTGCCCTTATCGGATTCACCGGCGTTTTTGTTCGCGGCATCACGGTCCTGCATCATTTCGTCCACGCTCTTTACCTTCAGCCGGGCAGCACCGGCATTATCAGTGAGGGTCGGGATCCGTTCACCCGAGGAGAGGCGCGCCTTCGCTTCGGCAATTGCTGCACCGTATTGCGGCAGCCAAGGTTCTCCGGCAACCAGCATCTCATCGACCATTTGCCAGATTTCCTTCGGGTTGCAGACGGCTCCGACCAGCGGGTCCATCATGAAGGCTTGGCGCAACAGTTTGTCATCGCCATGAACGGCAGCCTCAACGGCCAGACGTTGTACGGAGATGCTGACATTACACACAGCGGCGAGACCAAGCGGCAGCTCACCGACCAGCGGCATAGAGATGCCGTTATGATCGACATATCCCGGCGCTTCAATAATGGCATCATCCGGCAGATTGGCAATAATACCATTATTGACGGTATTAAAATGGCCTCTGTATACTCTGCCCGTCTCCAATCCTTCAATAATATAGGAGCCATGCTCTTCACTCCGGTGTTCAGAATGGTATTCCAGTGCGGGGTCCTTCATCCAGTTGGGAAAATCAGTCTCGAACCAGTTGCGTCCCTCGGTGCATACCCGTAAATACCCCCCGGTTTCTCCGTTGATCCAGCAGCCCAGGTCAATCCAGTCCATAATTTCACCGCTGCGCTTGCGGTACCACGGAACATACTCGCTCAAATGTCCATTAGATTCGGTGCTGTAATAGCCGAAGCGGCGCAGCATGTCAATCCGCACCTTTTCCGTCCGGCTGAATTCTGGGTGCTGTTCAAAAGCTTCAAGCAGCCCTGCGGTCAAATCCCTGCCATTATGCCTCGCGGAGATATACCAGGTCTGGTGATTGATCCCGGCACAAATTATATCCACCTCGGATTTCTCCAGCCCGTAGACCTCGGCTATCTGCTGATGCCCATGCTGCACTCCGTGACACAGTCCAATCGTCCGCACACCCCCGTATTTATTGCAGGCCCAGGTCAGCATGGCCATCGGGTTCGAGTAATTGAGCAGGAGCACATCCGGCGCAGCCACCTCCCGGATATCACGGCAAATCTCCAGCATTTCGGCAATCCCCCGCTGCCCGTACATGATTCCGCCTGCACATAAGGTATCACCTACGCACTGGTCTACGCCATACTTCAGCGGAATATCCACATCGGTTGCAAACGCCTCAAGCCCTCCCATACGAATAGTACAAAATACGTACTTGGCATTTTCGAGAGCTTCTCTGCGGTCTGTCGTAGGCGAGATGGTGATCTTCAGGCCATTCTCCCGGATATCCCGCTGGCACAGCTCGGTGACCATCTGCAGATTCTGAGGATTAATATCCATAAAGGAGACTTCGATCTCCTTGAATTCCGGTACCGTCAACAGGTCACGCAACAAGCCGCGTGTGAACCCGATACTGCCCGCCCCTATAAAAGCTACTTTAAAAGACATTGCTATCATCCTCCCAATGAATGAATGGTTCCTGTCCATTGTAGCAAGGTGGCCGCGGGAAGCGTTACCAATATCATGACTATTTTACCGGTAACCTGTCAATAATCCTCACCTGTCTGTAGCCGTTGGCTGATGATCACTCCATGAGAAGCGTTCTATCGAATTACGGTATTCCACTGGAGTACAGCGGGTGTACTTCTTGAATAGGAGGTGAAAATACTGTCTGCTGCTGATCCCTACATAGTCAGCGATTTCCGCAACAGGGATTTCGCTCTGTCCCAGCAGCATCTTTGCCTTCTCCATACGCAGCATATTCAGGTAGTCCGTCAGTGTCCGGCCCGTATGCGCCCGGAAGATGCGGTGCAAATAGCCGGGATGAACGCTAACCTCGGCAGCTACCTCTTTGACCTGAATACTGCGGTCATAATTCTGATGCAGAAATTCAATCGCGCGCCGCACATAGAGCTGCGAGGGCTGCTGGCTGGTCTGAAGCTGTTCCCGACGAAGTCTGGATAAGCGCAGCAGCAGCTCGGCAAACAGCAGCCCGATCATTATGCCCCCTTGCCCGGCCCCCCGCGCTTCACCATCGCCGCCGTGCCGGTCCAGCTCCAGTACAAGCGATTTAAGCACATGAAATACCTCTTCAGGGTCCGGCAGCACCAGACTGCGGAATGGCATACGCAGCAGTGCGGCCAGGTCCTCTTCCTCCCCGGCCAGTCTGGCGATGGAAGGGGCCGCTCCCGTAGAAGCTGTGAAGCCAAATTCAACATTCAGCATCCGGCAGGACGTGCCCTCCTCGACAATTAGACGGTGCGGCACATTAGCATCCAGCATAATCAGCTCTCCCCGCTTCAGGCGGTAGCGTTCCTCTGCATTCGCATCCTGCCGCACATCGACTATACAGCTTCCCGAAATCAGGTACATGATCTCCGTCGAATGATGCTGATGGTACGCCATCGTATATGAATTCCACTGCTTATAATAGTAGGCAAAAAAATGCGGACCATACTCCCCTTCCAGCAAAGCCTGCTGAAACAGGCTTCCATTCAATTCTGGCAAGCAAGCCTCCCCCTTTCAGTATGCAGAGTGCTCATTTCTTCCTATAAGGCCTCTCAATGCGTTCTGTTATTATAGACTAAGTGTATCCTTTGAACCCTGCCAGAACAAGAATTGGATAGGTTCAACGCGAAACAGACGATGCCAAAAAGCCCCCCGCCGATGATTCGACGCAGGGGCCCATTTTTTCCAATCAAGCTTATCCGTGAAAAGAAACCAGCGACTGCTTCAGCTCCTCAGCCAGCGTCTCCAGCTTGCCGGACAGAGCGACCAGTTCCTCGCTCACGATGAATTGCTGTGAGGACATGGAGGCCACTTCCTCAGTAGAGGCACTGGTCTGCTGAACCACCGCCCGGACGCTAGCCATGGATTCACCCAGCAGGTGCTGGCATTCTGTCAGTGCCGTGACCGACGCCGACGACTCATTCAAATAGCCGATGAACTGCTCCATCTCTGCCCGGACATCTTCAAAGATAATAGAAGATTCCCGTACGGAAGCAATCTGTTCACGAAATAACGGAGCGGTCTCGCCCACAACCTGAACCGTATTTTCAATATGGCTGCTGATTTCCTCTGTAATCCTTGACACGGAGGCAATCGATTGGTTGGACTGATTGGCCAGACCGCGGATTTCGTCGGCAATTACAATGAAGCCTCTTCCGGCTGCTCCGGCTCTAACAGCTTCAATGGAAGCATTGAGCGCCAGAATATTCGTCTGCTTGTTCACAGCGACCATTGGGGTCAGGATGCTGCGGATCAGATGTGTGCTTTCTCTCAGTCTGATGGAATTTTCCTGAATCAAATCCATCATCCGCACAGTGGATTCGCTCTGGGCAACCAGTGTCTTCATCAGCTCGGCTCCCTGGTCACTGACTGTGATGACCTTCTCCGCCGAAGTATCCATGGCCTGATTGATCTCCTTCACGTCCTTGATCTGTAGATTCATCATTTCCACGTTGCGGTTACTGCTCTCTGCTTCAAGCGCCAGGCTGGCTGCCCCGTGAGCAATTTCTTCAGTGGCAGCCGCCACTTCTCTTGCATGGGTGGAGGTCGTACTGGACGCATTCACCAACTGCTCCGAGGTAGACAGAACCTGAGCTGCCGAGCTGCCGCTCTGGCCTGCTAATAATGAGATCTGCTCCATCATCTTGTTGAAGCTGTGGCCCAGCCGGCCAATCTCATCCTGGCCTTTGAAGCTCGTGCGCACCTGAAGATTGCCCTGCTCGCCTTCCTCCATCAGCCGGGCTAGCTTGCCCAGAGGACGGCCAATCTGGCGGACCAGAAGGTAGCCGATCAACAGAGCAATCACAACCGCAGCGAGGACAACCAACAGTGTGATGTAGAGCAGCTTGTCCGCAGATTTGGTAAAATCACTAACCGGAGCATATCCCATCAGCGTCCACTTGGCCGTATCCAGCGGCTGATAGACCACAAGCTGAGGAGCACCCTGCTCGTTTTCACTTGTGAACGAATGAAGCTGCCCCTTCGGTGGCTCTGTTTCAGGGTGTATGTATGAGGCTTCGCCGAGTAGCTTGTTGTCCGCTCCATACACAATACTTTCTGACGGGTCCAGAATGCGGATCTCACCGGCACGCCCGATATGCAGATTGGAGAGAATATCTGTAAGCGCCTGACCCTTGATCTCAATCAGCATGTAGTACTCCGCTTCGGGATGCTTGATATTCCGTAATAGCCTGCCCATCGTCATCGAAGACTCGGCATACACATCGAAGAAGCCTTTGGCCCTTACCGAGAACCAGACGGGATCGCCTTTGGCTTCATCAATCTGTTTTACTCTTGCCAGAATGCCTTCGTCGCTGCGGACGGCGCTGATGCCTGTCGACTTGTAAGATTCGGACTCCACCAGGTTTCTTGAGATAAGCCGGATGCCCAGCATCCGTTCATCCGAGCCTTTGACCGAGTCCAGCTTGCGGCGGATCCGGTCCTCAGCCGCCGCTTTGGCGACAGTTCCGGCTCCCGGATGGTTCACCGTCTCCATATCTGCTTTTAAAATGGAATCCACGGCAAACTGCCGCGAAAGTGCTTCATACTCGGCAAATAGAAAATCCAGCTTGTCTGCAGCCTGCACGATGGACTGGGAGGAAGCAGCAGCAACCTGATCTGTAATGATGCCTTTTGCTGCATAATATGAAGTCAGACCCAGGACCGAGGACAGCAGCACAATCGTACAGAACAAAATGACGAACAACTTGATGCCTACCGATCTAAATCGTAAGTTACGCGGGCGTTTCATTACACTCTCTCCTCAGGACAAAATAAAGGTACAGCCCTTAATAGACAACATAAAGGCTGTACCTTGTGTTTCGGTGATTCATGAAGCAGGCAAGACAACTATCCTTTGCTGGCGCCAGCGGTCAAACCGTCAACGAGCAGACGCTGCAGGAATCCGAACAGAATCATAATCGGCACAGAGATCAACACCGCCCCCGCTGCGAACAGTGTGAAATTGGAATTCTGCATCGTATTGACCATATCCCACATCCCGACAGCGACCGTCCAGTTCTCCTTGGTCCGCAGAATCAGCTTGGCAAAGATGAAATCCACCCACGGGCCGACAAACTGAGTAAGCGCCATATAGGTAATCATAGGCCGGGAGAGCGGAAGAATAATCCGGACAAAAATACCGAAATTGCTGGCTCCGTCAATCCGCGCCGCTTCATCCAATGATCGTGGAATGGTATCCAGGAAGCCCTTGGCGATCAGCGTACCGCCAAGGGGCGCTCCTGCCGCATAGACGATAATGAGTGCCATGTGCGTATCCAGCAGGTCGAACTGATTGAGTAGCAGATAGATCGCAATCATACTCATGAAGCCCGGGAACATCCCGAGAATGAGCAGTACCGACATGGTAGTCTTACGGGTTTTGAAGCGGAATCTGGATAGAGCGTAACTGGTCAGAAGGGTCAGCACCACACCGATCAGCATAGAGAATACGGCAATCTTAAGTGTATTCGCATACCAGGTCCCAAACATATAGACCGGTGAAGTGAACAGTTCCTTGTAATGCGCTAACGTAAAGTGTTCAGGAATCAGCGTTTTGCTGTACAAAGACTTGCCCGGCCGGAAGGATGCTAGCAGAATCCAGAGTGCCGGATAGATTGCAGCAATCGCCAGCGCAATCAGAACGATGTAACTGAGGCTCAAGCGAATAATGCTCGTAAGCTTGCGTCCGATAATCATTGAATCATATCCTCCTCTTGGAATGATTTGGTCCGGCGGTAATTGTACAGGGAGAACCCGGCTACAATAATGAAGAGTATAATGCCTATTGCGGAAGCCATATTATTTTTGTTCTGATCCGCCGTCAGCTTGTAGAGCCACGTTACCAGCAAGTCCGTTGATCCGGCATACTGATAATTCCCGTTGACCGGATTCCCCTGAGTCAGAAGGTAGATTGCATTAAAGTTGTTGATATTGCCGGCAAATTGCATAATCAACGTAGGTGCAGTAGAGAACAAGATCATTGGCAGCGTAACAATCCGGAACTTTTGATAATTGGTCGCCCCGTCGACTTCGGCTGCTTCGTACATGTCTCGCGGGATCGTAGTCAGCACACCCATAATCAGCAGCATCGATACTGGAATCCCTACCCACATGTTGACAATAATAACAGTGAACTTAGCCCAAAACGGATCTGTCAGCCAAGGCAGCTTTCCAAGTCCGAAATAGCCGAGATACTGGTTGATCGGGCCGAACTGCCCGTTGAACAGATTGCGCATCAGCAGCAGGGAAATCATCTGCGGAATCGCATAAGGCAAAATAAGAATCATTCTCCACAAACCCTTGAAACGGATACCTTTTTGATTAATCAGCAGAGCGACAAGCATCCCGCCGAAATAAGTAGTTACAGTTGATAGAACCGCCCAGACAATCGTCCAGGTAAGTACCCCATAAAAGGTGTGGCTCCAGGATTTCAAAACAAGCAGATTGCGGAAGGTTTGAAACCCTACCCAGTCCACCAGCTTCGCCGGCGGAATATGATCCGGTGCGGCAAAGTTTGTAAAGGCCAGCATGATCATAAAGATAATCGGCATAATGGTAAAGAACAAAATACCGAGACCCGGAATCAATAAAAAGCTCTGGGCAAACTTGTAATCCAGAATGTAGCGTACAGACTGTTTGAATGTATTCGAAGGACGACCGTTATCGCGTTCTTCTCCGGTTTTATGGGCATCCCTAATATTCATATACCAGGCAATCAGGAATAACACAAAGAACATCAGGGTGATCAAGCTTTGAATCAGAATGACGATGGAATGGTCTCCAGCCACCATTTTCGTGATTCCCTTTACCTTTACCAAATGGCTTGGAGAGTCCCCTAGTGAAGTAATCCCCCAAAAAGCCCTTCCCAAATTAGCGATGAAATAGACCAGAGCTCCAGCCTCTACAGCTAAAAAAATAAGCCCTTTAATGAATTGGCGGTTATATATTTGTCCCAATCCCATAAAAATGGTCGACAGTATTGCGGCTCTGCTGCGGTGTCGCTGCATTTCTCTTCCGTTCTCCTCTCCGCGCGGAATTCAGGAAACCGCCCGCCGCTACCCGGAGCGGCGGGCGAATGAATATCCACTATGTGCTAATGATGTGCTGTTTAAAAACCTCTGTTACTTAGAAGTTGAACCGTTATTGAGGTCTTTGATCTGCTGAACGGCCTTATCCATTGCCGCCTTCGGATCAGCGTTGTTATCCCAAATTTCCGGAAGGGCCGCATTCACAGGGCTCCATACGTTGCCCATTTCAGGAATGGACGGCATTGGCTGGGAGTTCTTCGCCTGCTCAGCAAAAGCGGAGATGTACGGATCACCCGTAATCTGTGCATCCTTCAGCGCTTCATTGTTGGTTGGAATGGAACCGATCAATTTATTGAGCAGGAGCTGTGCATCCTTGCTTGACGCAAAGTGAGCGTATAATTTGGCTGCGTTCGGATATTTCGAGTAAGCATTGACACCGAAAATTTTGATGCCGGAGAATGAAATTGCTGTTTTGCCGTCAATAGTTGGGATTGGGGCAACACCCAGCTTGTCACCAAGCGCTTCCTTGTAGGCGGCAAGCTCCCAAGGACCTGTCATATCCATGGCTACATCTCCGGAGCTGAACAAGCTGCGTTTGATGTCTGCAGTAATATCACCGCTCTTGACAGGCAGTGCTTCCTTCAATTTGACGAAAGTCTTCAGACCTTCAATGGCACCTTCGTTGTTCAGGCCGATATCGTCTTTGTCTGTGCCGTCTTTACCGAACAGGTAACCGCCGGTAGTGGCAATGAACGGATAGCCAAAGTACATGTTGCCCACTTCCCACATAATTCCATATTTACTCTTCGCCTTGTCTGTGAACGTTTTGCTGAAGGCAATCACGTCATCGAAGGATTTAGGAGCTTCTTTGACCAACGATTTGTTGTAGTAGAGCGCATAAGTTTCTGCCGCTCTAGGATAGCCGTACAATTCGCCGTCGAAGGAGGAGCCTATGATGGAAGCCTCTGTGTTGTCTGCTTTGGTCTGCTCAGTAAAGATATCGTTTGGAAGCAGCAGGCTTGCGCTTACGGCTTTGCCCAGATTGTCATGCGGGATCAGTACTACGTCTGCAGCCAGACCGGATGGACCATCCTGTGTAAGCTTGCCTACTTGATCCGGCGGAGCTATCTCTTCAATTTTCACGGGAACGTTATATTTAGCTGTAAATTGTTTGGCGATTTCTTCGGCAAAAGGTCTCTCTTCTTTACTCTCCCATACAAGCAGCGATGCGCCGTCTTCCGGTGCAATTTCACCAGTTGCAGCAGCATTACCGCTGTTCGTAGCAGCATTAGTAGCTGTAGCGTTGTCTGTTGGTGCATTGCTTGCCGCAGCATTTCCCCCGTTATTGCCATTGTTGTTAGAACCGCACGCCGTGATGGATACTGCCATAGAGAACGCTGCGGTGAGAACCATGAGCTTTTTCATTTCCATTGCTTAAACCCCTCCTAATTTGTGTATCATACCTCACGCTTACGATGATGCCCCAGATCTTGCGCAAACGATTTCAGGGGATTCAAAAAAAAGTATGTATTCGTTGTTGCCCCTTCTATATACGCTTCATCAAGTTCTGGAAAGCGCTTCATTTCCTATTTCATAATACAACAGGAATCATAATTGCAAAAACGTTTGCACATAGTAAATTTAGGCGAATTTGTTCGTTTTTTTTATAAAAAAACCGGTTTCCTCTCTATTTCAGAAGGAAACTCCTATTTTTTCCGTTTTACAGTAGTTAATCACTATAAAATTGTGTTCAGCGGAGATTTATTCTTGATAAATGGTTATTTTTATGTTATTAATAATATTTTTTACAAAAGAAAACCGGTTTTCTTTGTATTTTTATTTTGTGCAATGGTTTGTACTAAAGTATTGAACCTATAATTATTCCGTGCTATAATCCAAAACATTATAAGCAGCCTGTCCTTTCAACAAGGCACCACTGCCGTCCTTTCATTTCAAACAACTAAAAGGCAATGTTACTTCAAAAAGGTACAACCTCGGACAAGCCACCCGGCGGCGGTTGTGCCTTTTTGTTGTGTACATAGAACGGACCGGTTGGTGCATTAAGGCATAAAAAAGAGTGCAACAAGGCATAACGGATTCATATTTCATGTTATTACCTTTTTGTGGTGAAATACGGCCTTATTCATCTGTAACGCCTAAGGGATGACTGCTGCCTATTTAGCAGAGATTCCGTCCAGGTTGCTTATACTCACAAAACCCAGCGTGTGCTTCCGAAGCCAGTTTTGTACGAAGCTGTTCCAGGTTGCTTATGCTCACAAAACTTTTAGGGGGAATTATGAATGTTGCTTGAAGCTGTCTACCACCGTCCGCGTTTAAACTGGTCTTATGCCTATGATCACGAGACGATTCATCTGCGCTTGCGCGCCAAAAAAGGGGATTTAACCGAGGTCTTCGCCTGGGCCGGAGATAAATATGCCTGGGATGCCACCAAGGAGCTAATCCCGATGACCCTTTTCACCTCGGATGCGATGTTCGACTATTGGGAATGCTCTTCGGTCCCCAAGCACCGGCGGCTTAAATATGGATTTCTGCTGCAAAAAGGACATGAACGCATTTGGATGACCGAAAGTGATTTCCAGACTGAACGCCCTACCAACCCCAATCGGTTGTTTGAATTTCCGTACATCAACCGCGGCGACGTCTTTATTCCACCGGCTTGGGTGAAGGACGCTATTTTTTATCAAATTTTCCCTGAAAGGTTCGCGAACGGAGATCCCAGCCGCAATCCGGCACATGTGCAGCCCTGGGGCGAAACGCCTACACCGGAGAACTTCTTCGGCGGTGATCTGCAAGGAGTCATCGACCATCTTGACCATTTGAGCGAGCTTGGCATTACCGGTATCTACTTCACGCCGATCTTTACCGCCACTACCAACCACAAATATGATACAGAAGACTACATGTCTGTGGATCCGCATTTCGGTGATGTCGAAACGCTGAAAAAACTGGTGGACGCCTGCCACGAACGCGGCATCCGGGTCCTGCTCGATGCAGTGTTTAACCACTCGGGCCGAACCTTTGCCCCGTTTGTGGATGTACTTGAAAAGGGTGAAGCTTCCCGCTACAAAGACTGGTTCCATATCCGTGAATTCCCGTTACAGGTAGTGGATAGTGTTCCTACCTATGATGCTTTTGCGTTTGAGCCGTTGATGCCCAAGCTGAACACCGAGAACCCCGAAGTGAAGGCCTATTTGCTGAAGGTCGCGGAATACTGGATTACCGAGGCCCATATTGACGGCTGGCGGCTCGATGTGGCGAATGAGGTAGACCATGAATTCTGGCGCGATTTCCGCAAGGTCGTCAAAAGAGCAAACCCCGATGCCTATATCCTGGGCGAAATCTGGCATGAATCTGCACCGTGGCTGGAGGGCGACAAATTCGACGCAGTCATGAATTACCCGTTCACCGATGCGGTGCTCGACTTCTTCATCTATGGCACACTTGATGCCGAAAGCTTCGCTAACGCCATTGGCAAACAGCTCTCCCGCTACCCGCTGCAGGCTAGTGAAGTGGCCTTCAACCTGCTGGACAGCCATGACACTCCGCGTCTTTTGACTCTGGCTGAAGGAGACAAGAACAAGCAAAAGCTCGCTTCGTTGTTCCAATTCACCTTCATGGGCACACCTTGCATTTACTACGGCGATGAAATCGGGATGGATGGTGAGGGTGATCCCGGTTGCCGCAAATGCATGGAATGGAATCCTGAGAATCAGGACCTGGACCTGTTCAGCTACTACCGCAAGCTGATTGAAATCCGCAGCAGCCATCCTGCGCTTCGTACCGGCAGCTTCACCTTCCTGGAAGCCGGACGACACGGCAGTAAGCTGGCTTATGAGCGTCGTCTGGGTGACGACATCATCCTGGTACTGGTCAACACAGAGGAAACAGCACAAACTTTCCGCCTTGATGTGGAGGACCGCAACTGGGAGAATTTATTCACAGGCGAAGCGCTGCGCGCCGACCGCAGCAAGCTGTCGATCAAGCTGCCTGCCTACGGGTATGCGGTGCTTAAGGCGCTGCTGTAAAAGAAGCTGGAGCGGCTGTACGGTGAAGTAACTCCTGGGTGTATAGGCTTCTGACTCGTCACAGCTGAACGCAAAACTCAAGGGGTAAACTGCAGCCGGAATAAAAGTATCCTTAAGCTAAGATATCCAGCGTGTGTAATACCCATAGTGGAAAAAGGATAACTAATCCAGTCCATTCCTCTACAGGGAGCGGTCTTCGTTGGAAAAAGGATAACTAATTCCGCCATATCCGGCCGGATGTGGTGAAATAGAAATATTTAAGTATACAAAATCCAACTAAAACCGCTTGTAGCCAGGATTGCACCGAATTTGTTTTACTTTTTCCACTTAGCACCATACATGCGTCCATCAGCACAATTAGCATCTATCAGGCATCGATCAGGCATTGATCAACATTTATTATCATTTATTAGCATCCATACAGCACAACTAAACAACTAACCAACCCAAAGGGCCCTCTTCGCGACGAAGAGGGCCCTTTGGGTTACTAATTACTAAATTGATAGGACATCATGCTAATTCCCATACATTTCACACGCTCCGTGAAGCAGACAATTCTCACTGTGGTTGTAGACTCACTAAGCAGCTTATTTATCCAGCAATCTATAGACCACCTGTGCAGCTTCAGCACGGGTCATCGATGCCTTCGGCGCGAACCGGTTGTCCGCTCTGCCCTGCAGAAGCCCCTGCTCTGCAGCAGCATGAACATAAGCTGCTGCCCATGAGTTAATGCTGGAAGCATCGGCAAAGGCCGGGCTGCCATTTACAGCTTCCATCTTCTTGCCTTGCTTCACTTCCAGTGCCCGAATGATCATGACAGCCATCTCTTCACGGCTGATTGCTGCACCCGGAGCGAACAAGTCCTTGCTGCGTCCCGTCACAATCCCTTGACGGACTGCTGCGGACACATAGGAAGCATACCAGGCATCCGCCTTCACATCCGTAAATGCAGCCTGCCCGTCAGCTCGGAGTCCCAGCGCCCGTACGAGCAGTGCAGTGAATTCCGCACGGGTGACAGAAGTTTCCGGCTTGAATTCGGCAGCCGTAACCCCCGAAATCACCTGCTTCGCACTGAGTGATTTTATCGCCGTCTCTGCCCAGTGGCCAGCCGGAACATCCAAGAAGGATTTGTTGATCTCAAGCGCTGCATATTTGCTGAAATGTGTAACCTCAGCAGTGATGACATCCCCCTGTTGCGTACCTCCGACATACTCCAAATGGTTGCCGTCACCCAGATAGTAGATACCGAGCAGCGCCTTGTCGGGATTTCCTTTAATCTGGAAGGCCAGCCTAACTGGTTCTGCAAATGAGGTTACCGGAAGAAGCGTACCGTCTTTGCGCACAATATTGAGCTTGAACTCATAGACATCCGATGCCGCTTTTACAGCCGTATGGTCCTTACTTAGACCAGCCAGCAGAGTGCTTGATGCATTGCCTTGCAGCGGCGCTGCTCTAAATAGAATCTGCGCACCCTCCGCATCCGCACCAGCCAATGTCCCTTGAATTTTACCCAGAACCCGGGCGGGCAGCGTGATTGTGAGACTATTCATATGGAGCACCAGATCATTTGACCCCAGCAAGGCTGCAGCCTGGAGGGGCAATAGCACTGCTTGCTTGCCTGAAGCGAGTTCCACATTGACTTTACCGTCCTTGCCGTTCTTCAGCGTGTCTCCGCTCACAAGCTGCGTATCTGCAGCAGGTACAGCTGTCGGCACAACAGCCGAAGACGAGACTGGCGTAGACACAGGTGTCGCTGTTGGTGCAGGTGTCACACTAGGTGTAGGTGTAGGTTTCACCGACGGTGTCGGCGTCGGCGTTACCTTCGGCACTGCGGCCAAAATAACCGTCCCGCCGTCATCCCTGCCCGGCAGCTCAACCGTCACTTTCTGATCCTGTGATACCGTATAGGTCTTGCCGCTGTATTCATCCACAACCGCAGCCTGTACGGCAAAAGGAACCGGAAGGCTGACGGATACCGCCCCTGTCTTCGTGTTGATCGCTGTTACAATATGTTCAGTTCCATACTGCTTGTCAAAAGCCAGATAACCCAGCTCGTCCGAGCCGGCCAGCTTGGTACGCACACCTTTGGAATAGATCTGCGAATACTTGGCACGGATGTTCAGCAGCTTCTGGTAGTGATCGTGAAGCCCCTGTTCCGCACTCAGCTGATCCCAAGGCATATCCCCGCGGTTCTCACTGAATTCTCCTTTGGACATGTCTCCGGCATTCGCACCGGAACGGCCCAGCTCTTCCCCGTAGTAGATAACCGGCTGTCCTTTGGCCGTAATTTGCAGCGCGGCAGCCACCTTCAGCTTGCCCTTGTCTCCGCCTACAACATTGGACAAAAAGCCGTTCTCGTCATGGCTGCTCAGGAATTGAGCCATCATTCCGGTGTTGTCCATCTGCGCTTCCCGGGTTTGCAGATACGCATCCACAGCCGAAATTTTCCCGTCTGTAAAGTCTTTTGCGGCGTTCTTGAAGCCAAAATCAAGCAGTCCATCCATCTGGCCAGACTTCAGGTTACCGCCATCGTTGTCCAAAGTGCCGCCGTAATATTCTCCGACTAGCTTGAATTCTGGATCAATCGCGGTCAGCGCATTTTTGAACGCTTTCCAGGTTGTGTTGTCCACATGTTTCACTGTGTCCACACGGAAATAGTCGATGGTATCTCCGCGCTCTGTCCGGGCATTGTCCAGCCAGCCCGTCTGCCAATCGATGATAGTCTTGCGCACTGCCGGATCTTCGGTTTTGAAGTCAGGCAGCCCTGCCAATTCACCTTTAACCGGGTCGGTGTCAGCGGATACACCGTCTGTGCGGAGCATCCCTTCAAAACGAGCCTTATCCTCAGCCGTAACGCCCGGATAGCTGTCTTCCGCCTTTAGGCCGTAACCGGCATGGTTGAGCACAACGTCCACCATAATTTTGATGCCCTTGTCATGGGCTTTCTCGATCAGTTCCTTGAACGTTGCCATATTGCCAAGATGCTCATCCAGCTGGGTGAAATCCTTGGCCCAGTAGCCATGGTAAGCATACTGCGTTCCGCCGAAATCAACACCCTTGTTGAAATCGATATTGTCTACAATCGGCGTAATCCAGAGAGTATTAATGCCAAGCTTTTGAAGATAGTCCAGATTGTCGATCATTCCGCGGAAATCTCCGCCGTGATAGGCTTCCAGATGGGTTTTGTCGACACCGGTATTATTCGTGCTGTCCCCGTCCTTGAACCGGTCAGTCAGCGCGAAGTAGATCCGGGCTTCATCCCAGTCAAAATCAAGCCGGTCATCTGTATACGTTCTTGCCTTTACTTCGACTTTGGCTGCACCTTTATGCGAATTCCCGTACTGATCCATTAGAGTGATCGGGATGGTCTTGATCCCCGCTGGCACAGTGTCCTTAACCGCAACCGTCTGTTTCATGAGCGCTGTATCCAGCTTCACTGCGCCCGGTCCGCCGAGGGCAGTCAGATCCATATAACCGTCCACATAGGATACATCTTCCGGAGAAGCAGCGTTAACGGTAACCACTGCATTTTCATTGGAGTTAATAGCCTCCGGCTGGACTAATGCAGTAATCGTGACAGCCGGGATATGATAGACTGCAGCCGATTCACCGTTCACAGTGTTTTTCGGGTCGGTCAGCTCTTCGGTCACTCCGTCCCTGGTCACGAGGAAGGTATACTTGTACGTGCCTTCCTGCACATCCTTCAGCTGATAGCTGAACCATTCATTGGCCGCTTCGTACACCATTGGATACTCCGTGCCATTCACTTTGACCTTAACCGCATTGATTGCAGCCAGATTATCACTGCGGAACAGGGCATCGTCCCGGTACCGGAAGGTAATCGTCCCATCCTTCATCACCGGACCGCTTATCACCGGCTTGATATCCAGCTCTTTTACCATACTGGTCACAATCACCTTGGTAAAAGCTTCACCCGCCGTCAACGGTATAACCCGGTCATCCGGATAATCCTGCTTGCCAGTGTTCCAGTCTGTTCCCTTGCGCAGCATAAAGCCCACACTTGTGGCATTCGGTGCCACCTCAATCAGCACACTGGCCTTACCGTCCTTGAAGGTGGTGAAATCAATCTGATCGTTTTTGACCCCCGTATTCCACACCCAGAGATTCCAGTCTGTATAATCCTTATCTTTACGGACATAGGTGATCTGGACATACCTTTTGGTATCCACCGCATCTTTGGTCACTTCAACAGTAACCTTGGTAGTGAGACCGCCATAGGAGATGGTGATCGTGGCTGCACCTGCCTTAACGGCTTTGACCAGTCCTTTGCTTGTCACCGTGGCAATCTGCGGATTGCTGGAGATATAGGCCGCATTATCGGTAACCTTTCTGGAGCTGCCATCATCGTATTTAGCCATTACAGCCGTTTGATGCGTGCTGCCGGTTTGGAGCGAATAGCTTGGGCTGTCCGTTCCAAGAGAAGCCAGAACGGCGGCGGCAGCATCCTTACGGATGATCACGGCAGTAAGCGGGGCCAGCGTAATCGAATTTGCTGTGAGCGTGAAGCCCGACTGGCTTCCGGCAGGGATTGCCCCAGTTCCCGCTTGATCGTTGTCTACAAGCACCTGCCCTCCGGTCAGATCCTCGGACAGCGTCAGGGTTCTTACTGTGTTGTCCCCGTTCATGAAGACATAATAGAGCCCGGTTCCATCGGTCGCTTTATTCTTGTAGCCGATCACCAGATCGGTTGCTTTGATCTCAGGCGCTGCGATCAGGCTGACATTGGAGTCCACCAGACTTTTGTCACCAAGCCGGAAGGCATCGGTAGATTGTCTGAGCTGAATGAGCCCCGACGTGTAAGCCCGGGTTGTATTCTGAACCGGATAGCTCACTTCATCCGTTGCTTTGGCCCAATCAAAATGGTTAACCGCATCCGAAGAATCATAGGAGTCGTGGATGAAATAGCCAAAGGATTGCCCGTTCCCATCCATTAATTCCGTATATTTCTGCTCGGGCACCCCCGCTGCCTTCCACTGCTTGGTGCGTCCATACTCCTGGCCCGCTTGCAGGAAGGCTGTCCCTTGGGAAGTCAGCTCCAGCAGATTGCCCAGCCGGATCCGCTTCTGGATTTCCAGCTCATTCTCGGCTATTGACGGGTCCTTCTTGATCGACTGTGCAATGACATCATGCAGCGTCAGATTGTCATGGGCTTCGATATACGGCACGACATCGCCCGGATCATCCGCAGGAATATTGGAGGGCTGTGCTTTGATATTGTTGAAGATCGTAGCGATAGAACGTGCTCCGCCTGTGATGAACCGCGGCTCCCCTTCCGAGCCATAGCCGGACTTCAGCTCATTGCGGAATTCATCGGAGAATACACCGACACTATCCGTTTTGTCCATCCAGGACTGGTCTGCGCCTTTGCCGGTTAGTAGCGGATCGGAGGCCGCCCCGGCGAAGGTTTTCCAGCCTTCTCCGATGAACAGCGCCTTCGGATTGATCGCTTCAGCGGCATCATAGGCTGCCTGAACAGCATCCGCTGTCGCGTCACCCATCATATCCCAGCGCATGCCGTCTATTTTATATTCGCTGAACCAGTATTTGACCGAATCCACCATCAGCTTCTCGGCCATCTTGTGGCTGGTCGCCAGATTGTTGCCGAAACCCCCGACGAAGTTGCCGTTCGCATCCTTAAAGGCGTAGTAATCCGGCACGATGTCGTCCAGAAAATCTTTTTTGGCCATATGGGTATACACCACATCGAGAATGACCCCCATGCCCGCCTTATGGACCGCATCAATCAGGCCTTTCAGCTCCTTGATCCGCTCTTCGGGATCGGTTGGATGCTGTGAATATGCCCCATCCGGTGAGAAATAGCTGTGCGGATCATACCCCCAGTTGTATTCATTGTTCTGGGTAGAATAGGCGGATTCCCTGTTGCCCATCTTCGTCTCGTCGCCATAATACCAGGCCATCACCGGCATCAGCTGGATATGGGTCACGCCCAGGGATTTGATATAATCGAGCTTCTTCTCAAAAGCTGCGTAAGAGCCCCAACGTTCGCCGCCCAGCTGGCTTTCAATCGATACATCAGAAGTGAAATCCCGTACATGGACCTCGTAAATAACAGCATCCTCGCGCTTTTGGTAGCCAGCAATAGCCCCTGCCTTGAAATCCGGCGGGTTCGTCCCGCTGAGGTCAACAATTGCCGCTTTGCCCACCCTGTCACCGTCAGGCCCTGCCGCATCCGTGGTATCCACAGTGAATGCAGCCATTGACTTGGCATAAGGATCAAGTACCTGCTTGCTTACGCCGTTATTGGTTACTTCGTATTGGTAGTAGTAGCCACGCACATCCCCCGCACCACTCAGATCAGACGGCTTCAGCTCCACCGACCAGACGCCTTTATCGCCTGGAGTCAGGCTGACCTGTCCGACTTTTGCAGCAGCGTCGGTCTTGCTGTACACATTCGCCACTACACTGCTGGCCATAGGTGCCCAGAGCTTCAGGCTTGCCGACTTGTCCGCCGGATGATAGGTCGCTCCCAGATCATCTCCGGTGTAATTGTACATTTCATCAAGCATTCTCCAGCCTGCGGAAGCGGATACACTTTTCCCGGAATAAGTCACACTAAGCGGAGATTGATCCAGTTCAAAAGCTCCTGTGTCCACCTCTACCGAAGTCGTGCTCTTGATCGTCACGGCAGTGACAGGAACCGGAGTGCCCGCTTTATCCGTGACCGTTATGGCAGATTTCAACCCGGCAGCGTCCAGTCCGTCCGTTAAGGTAAAGGTCAGAAGAATCTTGCTGGTGGACAGCACCTCCGCCGATGCAAGACTCAAAGGCAGTTCTCCAAAAGGGGACACATATACATGATCATCACCCTTTTTGATCCACAGCTGATTGTAGCGGTCCAGCAGACCGAACGTTTTGTCGCCTCCGTCCTTATCGCCGCTGGAGCGGTTCACCACCACAAAGCCCATTTTTTTGGAATTTGCCTTTAGCGGAATATCGGCATAGGCCCCATAGGCATCGGTATGCTCCGCAAGAAACGGAGCTGCATCTCCCGGCCAGGTGACCGGCAGCGAAGCCACATCATCCCACAGCCATAAGCCGTATTGATTCTGATTGCTGTCCTCTCTCGTATAATGGACCCGCACGGTATTGGCCGGAAGCACCACCGGCTCGTAAGGACTCACAATATCCGAGTCTTGCTTGATCCACAGCTCATTGGTCTGCGGTGTATTGATCGTGAACAGCTTATCGCCTTTGTCTTTGGCCTGTGTGCTGCGGTTAACGACGAGGAAGGAGACTTTCTTGGCCCCCGCCTTCAGCGGCACATCGGCATAAGCCCCATAAGCATCAGTCTGTCCTTCAGGAAAAGGGGTTGCCCCTGTCGGCCAGCCTGCAGAAGGTGAAGCTACATCATCCCATAGCCACAGTCCCTGATCGGAGTAATCCCCGGCCGGCCGGTTGTAATGAATCCGCAGCTGCCCCTCCGGTACAGGAATCACCTTTCCGGGTACAGCCGGAGCTGTAAAAGAAGCACTGACCCCGTGGTCCTGTGCATTGTACCTGAACGTGACTTTTAGATCGGCAGGAAGCTTCAGGGTCTGATCCTGGTCTGGATAGAGCTTATCTGCTTCCGGGGTATCTCCGGGAACATACACTCTATAGGCATATTCTCCTGCAGGCAGATCGGCTACCCGTTCATAGATCCCATCAAAATCAGGATCGGACAACGTGGCTCCCGCATCAGCCGGAGAAGAATCCCGGGCATCGCCCAGCTCCGTTTGAAGTGTTCCTGTCAGCCTCGGCAGCTTATCAACCGAAAGAGGTGTATAGTACGTGGAATCGGCGATTTTCTTGGTGAGGTCATTATAATAAAAGGTTACGCTGGTCTCGGCAGTAAGCGTTATCTGAATATTGCCGTCTGTATTGACTCCGGCGGGATTGGTATAGCTGCTGTATCCGTAGCTCTCGTCCCAGGTGCCGTTCAAGGCGATCTTGTATTCATATACGCCTGCCGGCAAGGTGCCCGTGAACTTATACATCCCATTGTCCACATAGGTTAATTGTGTCACGCTGGCATCCGGATTCCAGTCACTTGTAGGCGCTGCCTCCGTTGATAATTCCGATTGAAGATTGCCAACAAGCACGACTTTAGATGTTTGCGCTTTCACATTGCCCGGATATGAGAAATAAGAACATACAAAAACCACAATCATACAGATGGCAAATGCCTTCTTGCCCCATAACGCTCGTTTCATTGTGCGAATACCCCCCGTAATTGAATTAGCCTGAAAAGCAGGTGTTCCTCAATCTCACCGCATATTCTTGGACTAGTTCATGTTGTTCATTGCGGCTTCAATCCCTTAATCCTCTCCGTTCCTCTTCCATCCCCCCTTTATTCCCTGTCACCTAACTCCCTCCCGGCCAAATAATATTGTCTGCTATCCGCTGATTTGCTCCGTTTATGCGCAAACGTTTGCAAAAATAGGAATGTGGCGGATAAGCCATATAAAATTAGGGATAGAGAAAGGCTAATCAAGCAAAACCAACGATTGTAAGCGCTTTTTATTTCTGTTCAACATACTAATCCTCTACCTGGAGCGTTGTCAACAATCATTTCCAAATGAATCTGTAGACCTCATCTAGAATTCCAATTCTGCAACAGGTATCATTTGCACACAAACACACCCGTAATTTGCACAATATTGCACAACACTGCGGATCATCGGGTTTGAAAAATCCAGATCAGGGCAACCAGTAGTAAGTCCGTTCATTACATCGCTGATGACAGAAAAATACACCGCCCCCCTTTCAGCAGCCTTTGCAGAAAGCTCCTAATCCTCCCCTTCATCACCTGATCTCATTGGTAAAGTACAGGGAGGCACCATCTCCGGCTGTCCTGCAGAACCACTAATCATATCCCTGAACAAGAGTTTCACTATTTACAATTAACAGCTCTTCGATTAATATTACAGAGTAAAGCAAACGGTTCCATAAGGAGGTTTCTATGACAGTTACCATCAAGGACGTGGCTAAGAAAGCGGGAGTATCTCCCTCCACGGTATCCCGGGTGTTGTCAGGCCATCCCAGAATTAGCCTAGAAACTTCCCGTAAAGTCAAAGTGATTATGGAGGAAATGGGCTACACTCCGAATATGATGGCCAAAAGCCTGGTTTCGAAGACGACGAACAGCATTTGCATTATCCTGCCAAAACCGGCTGAAGAGCTGTTTTCCAATTTGTTTTTTATGGAATTGATCCGCGGGATCGTTACACAGTCCAGCCGGTCCGGCTATGATGTGCTGATCAGTTCCGGCGCGAATGAGAAGGAAGAGCTTGAGTCCGTCTCACGCCTGCTCAAAGGCCGCCGTGTTGACGGCGTTATTCTGCTGTATTCACGCAAAGACGATGCCGTGATTGATTTTCTGGAATCGGGTGGCTACCCTTTTGTACTGGTAGGGCGAAGTGACCGCTATGAGAACATCTTATCGGTGGATAACGATAATATCATGGCTGCTTACGATGCTACCAACCACTTGATATCGATGGGACATGAACGCATTGGCTTCGTCAGCGGGCCGCCCAACCTCATCGTTTCACGCGACCGGCTTGAAGGTTACCGCAAAGCGATGGAGAAGAACGGACTGGAAATGCGGGCTGAATGGATTGTCGAAGGTGAATTTTTGCAGGACAGCGGCTACAGGGCAATGTCTTTCTTCATGAATCTCCCGAACCGCCCCACAGCACTTGTAGCAGTCGATGATATGGTCTCTTTCGGTGTCCTTCGCGGGCTGAATGAGCTGAAATACAAGGTTCCTGAGGATCTGGCAATCGTCAGCTTTAACAATATTCCGCTTTCGGAATTGTCGAGCCCGCCGATCAGCAGTATCGATATCGGTATCTATCATCTAGGCTACACCGCTTCCCAGGTGCTGATCCAGAGCATCCAGAAACCGGATAACCATGACGGATATACGAACCGGTTCGTGATTCCGCACCGCTTAATCGTCAGGGAATCTTCCATGTATTCACCAGTGAAGAAGTAACTTCGCAACAAAATAAATGAAGCTATCGATGCTTCATTTATTTTTTCGACACTTGTACAAACGTTTGCGCTACATAAAGAGCAAGCTCACAAAACTTAAGCCTATGCTTTCGAAGCGAGTTTTGTACGAAGTGAATCGATGAGGTTATGCTCACAAAACTTTTAGGAGGTTCAATATGTCAGAAATCAAAGCCTGTTTATTCGATTTGGACGGCGTGCTCGTCGACACCGCCAAATATCATTACATTGCCTGGAGAGAGCTCGCCGAGCAGCTCGGCTTCGTCTTCACCGAGAAGGACAACGAACGTCTCAAGGGCGTCAGCCGGACGGCATCGCTCAACATTCTGCTGGAGATCGGCGGACTGACCCTGGACGAAGAACGCAAAGCCGAGCTCGCCGAGCAGAAGAACAATCGCTATGTCGAATACATCGCCAAGATGGACAGTTCGGAGATTCTGCCGGGCGCCCTGGACTTCCTGAAGGAATGCCGGGCGCAGAAGATCAAGACCGCTCTCGGCTCCGCCAGTAAAAACGCAATGATGATCCTGCAGAACACCGGGCTTACGCCCTATTTCGATGGCATTATCGACGGCACACATACCAGCGCAGCCAAGCCTGATCCGGAAGTCTTCCTCCTCGGAGCCAAAGCCGTATATGTTGAACCTGAAGAATGTGTTGTCTTCGAGGATGCCGAAGCAGGAATCACCGCCGCTATCCGCGCCGGCATGCGCAGTGTGGGTATCGGTTCGCCGGAGACACTTTCGGCAGCGGATATCGTCGTCCCTTCGCTGGCGCATATCAGCGTTGCAGCACTCAGGGAATCATTTACAAGCGTTTGACGAACATTAACAGTTATAAGTAATGTGAGTCTCTTTTGCCCTACTTTTTTATAAAAGAACTATATGTGAGAACTGGAGTTACGTGAGAGCGTAACGGACGAAAGGATTGTGAAGAAGCGTCAGCGCTCGCCTTTGTCCCCGGATGCTTACCTTAAGCTTCAATCGGAGCATCCGGGGACAACAGCGATCGTAACAACCTTTCGCTTGTGGAGCGGCCATGTAACTTGCAACATTGAACAGATAGTTCCATTTATATCATTCCCCATTTAAAAGGAGCCGGTACGCATGAAACAATATTTAAAAATCGACGAATGGTCCATTATCGAAGAATCCTTTGATCCGCAGACCCAGGAAATTTCCGAAAGCGTCTTTAGCCTCGGGAACGGGTACATGGGCGGACGCGCTAATTTTGAAGAGCAGTACAGCGGGCATAGCCTGCAAGGCAGCTACATGGCTGGCGTCTACTATCCAGACAAAACACGGGTGGGCTGGTGGAAAAACGGCTACCCCGAATATTTTGCCAAAGTGCTGAACAGCACGAACTGGATCGGGATCAACATTGACATTGACGGCACACCGCTGGATTTGGCGACTTGCACCGTTAGCGATTTCCACCGGGAGCTTAATATGAAGGAAGGCACCTTGTCCCGCAGCTTCACAGCCACCACAGAGGGCGGCAAGGAAGTACGGGTCGAGACCATCCGTATTGTCAGCATGGCCCGCCGCGAGATTGGTGCCATCCGCTATGCCATCACCCCGCTTAATTTTGCCGGAGACCTGACCATCACCCCCTACCTCGACGGTGACATCAAGAACAAAGATGCCAACTATGACGAGAAATTCTGGAATGAAGTCGAGAAAAAAGGCGCACCGGACGGCGGGCATTTGACGCTTAAAACAAAGAAACTCGATTTTCACGTGACCTCGGCTTATCTGTTCGACATTCTCGTGAATGGTGACAAGCTTACCCGTACAGCTGAAGCCATCGAGCAGGAAAAATATGTAGCCAGCAAAGTATCCTTTCCGGTAAAATCCGGCGATCAGGTGGTAATTTATAAGTATGCTGCAAATGTCACCTCCCGTAATCATGGGCTGGGCCAGTTGGTTGAGGCCGCAGAAACCGCGCTGCACAGTGCCCGGGAAGCCGGTTTTTCGGCGCTTTTGACCGAACAGGCGGAGGCTTGGAAAGATAAATGGAAGGAAAGCGACATTATCATTGAAGGCGATGTGTCAGCGCAGCAGGCGATCCGGTTCAATATTTTCCAGCTGAATCAGACCTATACCGGTGAAGATGACCGGCTGAACATTGGACCTAAGGGCTTCACCGGGGAAAAATACGGCGGCAGCACCTATTGGGATACGGAAGCTTATTGTGTGCCATTCTACTTAAGTACTGCGGATTCCTCGATTGCCCGCAACCTGCTGATCTACCGGTACAAACATCTGGAGAAAGCCAAGGAAAATGCCCGCAAGCTCGGCTTCAAAAAAGGTGCCCTCTATCCAATGGTGACGATGAACGGCGAGGAGTGCCACAACGAGTGGGAGATTACGTTCGAAGAGATTCACCGCAACGGCGCGATTGCCTATGCGATTTATAACTATGTGAACTACACCGGAGACCAATCCTATCTTGGCCAATACGGCCTTGAGGTGCTGGTGGAAATTTCCCGCTTCTGGGAGGAACGCGTGCACTATGTGCCGCACAAGGACAAATATGTAATGCTTGGCGTCACCGGTCCGAACGAATATGAGAACAATGTCAACAACAACTGGTATACGAACCGGATGGCTTCCTGGACGATGGAATATACATTGGAAGCGCTGGCGTATCTGCAGGAGAATGAGCCTTCCCGCTATGCGGAGCTGGTCGACAAGCTGGAGCTTGCAGAAGATGAAACGGCGAAGTGGAATGAGATTGTCTCTAAAATGTACTATGCAGCCGATGATGAACGCGGGATCTTCCTGCAGCAGGACGGTTTCCTCGACAAGGAGATCATTCAGGTCAAGGATGTACTGCCGGAGAATCTGCCGCTGAATCAAAAATGGTCCTGGGACCGCATCCTGCGTTCCTGCTTCATCAAACAGGCCGATGTGCTGCAGGGACTCTACTTCCTGGGCGACCGCTATGACCTGGAGACCAAAAAGCGCAATTTCGATTTCTATGAACCGATCACCGTTCATGAATCCTCCCTCTCCCCTTGCATCCATTCGATTCTTGCCTGCGAGCTGGGGTACAAGGAAAAGGCTTATGAAATGTACCTGCGCACATCGAGACTGGATCTTGATAATTACAACAACGATACGGAAGACGGCTGCCATACCACCAGCATGGCAGGAACCTGGATGTCGATCGTGCACGGCTTCGGCGGACTGCGTGTGCAGTCGGGCCGGCTGATTCTGAATCCATCCAACCCGGGCCACTGGACGGCTTATTCGTTCAAGATCATGTTCCGCGGCTCCCGTCTGAAGGTAAACGTTACGGATGCGTTGGTTACCGTGGTCAACGAAACCGATATTCCGGCGTCCATCACGATTCATGGCAAGGATTATACTGTGAACGGTCTGAGCAGCGTTACGTCTGAAGGCTCTTCTGTTACGGTGTAATTGCTGCCGTTACCCCGAAGCTCCGCTTCGGGGATATTTTTATAAGTTCCACTGGAAAATTGAATCGGCAAGAAAGGTGGCGGGGAATTTGGAAGTGCAGGAGCGTTAGCGTCCGCCTTTGTTCTCGGATTTCATCCGAAATATTGAACATTAAATATAGAAATCCGAGAACAACAGCGGCCGAAACTCCAAACGTTCCCTGGAACCAACATACTTGCTAATTCTATTTTATAACCCATCTTATATTAAAATCCCATTCAAAGGAGCTAGTTTCATATGAACAGAACCTTTTGGAAAGAAGCCGTAGTCTATCAAATCTACCCTCGCAGTTTCCAGGACAGCAACGGAGACGGGATCGGGGATCTGCGGGGGATTATCTCGCGCCTCGATTATCTGCAGGAGCTGGGGGTCGATGTCGTCTGGCTGTCGCCGGTCTATAAGTCCCCAAATGATGACAACGGCTATGATATCAGTGATTACGAAGATATCATGGATGAATTCGGCACACTTGGCGACTGGGAGGATCTGCTGAACGGGCTGCATACACGCGGTATCAAGCTGATGATGGACCTTGTCATCAACCACTCCTCGGATGAACACGCATGGTTCCTGGAGTCCCGCTCCTCCAAGGATAGTCCGTACCGGGACTATTATATCTGGCGTCCCGCTGGTCCTGATGGCGAAATGCCCAACAATTGGAGTTCCATCTTCAGCGGTCCGGCCTGGGAGCTGGATGAGAAGACAGGCGAATACTTCCTGCATCTGTTCTCCCGCAAGCAGCCGGATCTCAACTGGGAGAATCCGAAGTTGCGGGATGCGCTGTACAAGATGATGGCTTTTTGGCTGGACAAAGGAGTGGACGGACTGCGGATGGACGTCATCAACATGATCTCCAAGGTCGAAGGCCTGCCTTCTGCCCATCAGGAGGGTCTTGCTCCCGGCGAGCTGGCCGGTGGCGGGGAATATTATATGAACGGACCGCGTGTTCACGAATATCTCCAGGAAATGAACCGCAAGGTTCTCGCTAAATATGATGTGATGACAGTGGGTGAAACCCCTGGAGCTACGGTAGAGGACGCCATCCTCTACACTGCTGAAGACCGGCAAGAGCTGCAGATGGTTTTTCAATTCGAGCATATGGACGTGGATTCCGGCCCTGGCGGCAAGTGGAATGTGGCTCCCTGGACCCTGACCAAGCTGCGCGACATTCTGCATAAATGGCAGGTGGGTCTGGCGGAACAAGGCTGGAACAGCCTGTACCTGAACAACCATGACCAGCCCCGGATGGTTTCCAGGTTCGGCGATGACGGGGAGTACCGCGTCATTTCGGCCAAAATGCTTGCTACCCTGCTGCACACGCTGAAGGGGACACCTTACATTTATCAGGGTGAGGAAATCGGTATGACGAACGTGAAGTTCTCCCGGCTTGAAGATTACAAGGATATTGAAATTCATAACATGTACCGGGAAAAGGTGACTGAGGGCGGCGGTGATCATGATACGATCCTCAATGCCATCCATTCCAAAGGCCGGGACAATGCACGTACGCCTATGCAATGGGACTCTTCAGCCAACGCCGGATTCACGGAAGGAACTCCTTGGCTGAAGCTCAATCCGCGTTATGAGGAGATCAATGTGGAACAGGCGCTGGCCGATCCGGATTCGATATTTTACTATTATCAGAAGCTGATCCGGCTGCGCAGAGAGCATCCTATTATGGTATACGGCGATTACGAGTTGCTGCTGCCGGAGCATGAGAACATTTATGCTTATACCCGGACGCTTGAGGGCGAGCGGTGGCTGATACTGCTGAATTTCTGTGAAACTCCGCAAACCGTAGAGCTCCTGGATGAGCTGAACGCTGTAACTGAAACCATCATCAGCAATTATCCAGAGGAGCAAGCAGCCATGGACCGGGGAACCCTGCGTCCTTATGAGGCCAGAGTCTGCCGGCTGGGGAGCTGACTTCTTCATCTCTCTAAGGCTATACTATTATCAGACCTGTCTTCAATGAGCAGAGAATAACAGGACTGGCGCAGGATTAGCATGATAGTATGGATACAAAGGGAGATGGCAGATTTGGAATGGCTGATCCGCATGAAAAATGCACTGGATTATATGGAGAGCAAGATGACTGAACCCATGCGCATCGAAGACGTTGCCAGGGTAGCCCATGTCTCTCCTTTTCACTTCCAGCGTATGTTCAGCATGCTGACCGGGGTAACGGTGGCAGACTATATCCGCAAACGGAGATTAACCCTGGCGGCTCAAGAGCTGGCTATTTCAAAAATCAGGGTGCTGGACGTGGCATTGAAATACGGCTACGACTCCCCCGAGGCATTCGCAAAGGCATTCCGCAAGGCACATGGGCTAACCCCATCGGCCGCGCGTGAGCCCGGAGTGCAGCTCAAAGCATTCCCCCGCCTCTCCTTCCATCTATCTTTGAAGGGAGATCAGGAAATGGAATACAAAATCGTGGAAAAAGCAGCTTTTACCGTTATCGGTAAATCTATGGAGGTTACTACACGGGATGGAGAAAATTTCCGCAGAATCCCGGAATTCTGGAATGAATGCAATGCAGACGGCACTTCGGATAAGCTGATTCAGCTCGGCACTGACCCCAATTGGCTTGGAATCTGTATGGGTATGGACATGGAAAAAGAACTGCTGTCCTACTGGATTGCAGTGGAGGGTACCCCGGAGACTAACCCCGAAGGCTATGAGACTGCTGTGGTTCCGGCTGCAAGCTGGGCTGTATTCACTTCAGTCGGCCCTATGCCCCATGCGATTCAACAGGTGTGGCAGCGGATTTTCCAGGAGTGGTTCCCGGGAACAGGCTATGAGCATACAGGCGGACCCGAGTTTGAGCTATATCCACCAGGAGATCCGAGTGCCGAGGATTACGTTTGTGAAGTGTGGATTCCGGTGATGAAGAAGTAACCGTTCTACGTTTATTTTCAAGACCAGCCGCAGGTGCGGCTGGTCTTTTTGCAGATGTAGGAGCGAAACTATTATTTTCATTTTGAGAATTGGTGCGGGCTTGGTATAATTACAGATTATACGGCTTTTATACTATGAAAGAATGTCATCCTAGAATCGGTGAAGGAGAAATTCATGTCTATCGTAAAAATCTTTTCAGACAGCACATCTGATTTGCCTCAAAGCTGGAAGGAAAAATATGATATCGGTATCGTGCCGCTGTATGTTGTGTTCGACGATGCCACTTACAAGGATGGGGTGGATATCACGCCTGAGGAAGTGTATGAACAGGTAGCTGCACGTGGTGCCCTTCCCAAGACAGCCGCACCCTCGCCTGCCGATTTCATGACTGCCTTCGAGCCGGTGATCCGGGATGGAGGCAATATCGTCTATATCAGTCTTTCCTCTGCCTTATCCTCTACATATCAGAATGCCCTGCTGGCTGCCGGGGAGTTCCCGGAAGGCCGGGTGCAGGTGGTTGATTCCGAAACGCTGTGCGGAGGCATAGCCCTTCTGGTCATAAAAGCCGCCCGTGCGGCAGCAAAAGGCCAAAACGCCCTGGAGATTGCCGCTATGCTGAAGGAGTGCCGCAGCCGGGTGGAGACAGAATTTGTTGTGGATACGCTGGACTATCTGTATATGGGCGGGCGTTGCTCCGGTATGCAGAATTTTATTGGAAGTTTGCTTAAAATCCGGCCTGTGCTGCGTTTGATTGACGGTGCCATCGTCCCGGTCAGCAAGATTCGCGGCAAGAAAGAAAAGGTCGTCGAGCAGATGCTGCAGCACGCTCTGGCCCATGCAGATGAGATCGACAAGGAGCTCCTGATAGTCGCCCACACCCTGGCAGAAGAGGATGCCAGATACTTGGAGCAAGCACTCCGGGAACAGACAGGGGTGGACGAAATTGCCACCATCCATGCAGGCTGCGTGATCGGCAGCCACTGTGGCCCTGGAACAGTAGGCCTCATGTATATGCATTAATAAGACTTTTGAAGGCTGGCAAGCGATCATGCTCCAGCTGCAGCCGCAATCAAATAGCCAGTGCGCTCTGTGACGAGCCCGTTGACTGCATTTTATGCAGACATGGGTTCGTTTTCTATGTGGACGCCTTATTTTTCCGCGTCAACATTAAAGCGTTACTATATCAATTGGATTTGATATTTACATATGGGGCCTTGTCGCAGCTGCGGGGAATGTTTGAACTGCCGGCCGCTGTTGTTGTAAGAATTCTTTATCTTTTTAGTGTCGGGGGTTATGGGGTTCGGGT
>NZ_LVWH01000189.1:0-43511 GCF_001909045.1 Paenibacillus sp. P3E
TTATTATTGTTGTTTGAACTTGCTGGAGATACGAGAGAAACCAGAATAGCCTGTTTCAATGTCCGGCGGGACCCGCGCATACGCCAAGTCCATACAATATAGAAAAGCTTCTTTTTGCCAAATCCAGTCCATTCCCTTCATCTCCGTCTGCAAAAAGACCATCTCCCAGGGAGACGGTCTCTATATTTCAATACAGCTTATTGGGGCGGATAAAAGCCATGGAGCACATCGCGCATTTCCTGCTTGATATGGATATCCGGACGTTTGGATGTGGCGAGTGTTTCCGCCTCCTGTACCGTGGATGCCAGCCCCAGCTCCAGCAGGACTCCCGTTGCTACAGTTCCTGTACGGTTACGGCCTCCAGCGCAGTGAAAATATACCGTTTTGCCGCTATTTACAGCCGCTGTAACCGCATGGATAGCCGCCTGCACCGAAGCCTCCTGGCCGCTCTCATGCTCCACAATCGGATAATGATGACGGGTTACCTTTGCCGGAAATCCTTCCGCTTCCGTTCCGGTATCCCTCAAATCGAATACATCGCTAATCTCCTGCTCCTGCAGAGCCTCGAACAGTGCATTCTCTCCGCCAATATAGACTTTGCCCGGAATGAGCTCGTGATAATTTGCCATAATTGTTCTCCCTTATTCGCCGGTTTCCGCAAACTGCTTAATGCGAGCGCCTACTTGATTACGTACCCGCTGAAAGACAGCCCACTTCTCTTCATCCGTACCCTGCGCTTTTGCCGGGTCATCAAATCCCCAATGCTCACGTTTTACCTGTGGCGGGGTAACCGGGCACTTATCAGCGGCATCCCCGCATAATGTGATCACGAGGTCAGCGTTATTAAGCAGCTGCGGATCAATAATATCAGACGTCTGTCCCGATATATCAATACCCACTTCGTTCATCGCCTGAACAGCTTTCGGATTCAGACCGTGAGCCTCAATACCGGCACTGTACACTTTCCATTCATCGCTCAGGTATTTCTTGGCCCAGCCTTCAGCCATCTGGCTCCGGCATGAGTTCCCTGTACACAAAAAGTAAATGGTTTTCTTATCCATGCGTTTCAGTCTCCTTTGAGTTTAAAATAGGGTCAACGTTATATAGAGGCCAAGCAGCGTGATGAACAGCGTGGGGATGGTCAAAATAATGCCTGTTTTGAAATACGCTCCCCAGGATATTTTCACCCCTTTGCTCGAAAGCACATGCAGCCACAGCAGGGTTGCCAGAGAGCCGATCGGTGTAATCTTCGGCCCCAGATCTGAGCCGATCACATTCGCATAGACTAAGGCTTCCTTGATCAGTCCCGAGGTATGTGTAGCATCAATGGCCAGAGCATCAATCATCACGGTAGGCATGTTGTTCATGATCGAAGAGATGACGGCTGCAATAAAGCCCATCCCCATGGTTGCGGCGAACACCCCCTGATCAGCCACAGCCTGAATCACATCGGCAAGAACGTCCGTCAGACCGGCATTGCGCAGACCATACACGACTACATACATCCCAATCGAAAAGAATACGATCGCCCATGGCGCACCTTTCACCACTTCCATGGTAGGTACTACGGGACTTCTTCTTGCCATCAGCAGGAAAAAGATTGCGACCACTCCCACCACGGCAGATACCGGAATGTTCAGGAATTCACTGACGAAAAACCCTACCAGCAGGACCGCAAGCATAACCCAGGATAGCTTGAACATCTTCTTGTCTTTAATCGCATCTGCCGGACGTTTCAGCTGTAAGCTTTCAAAGGACCGCGGAATGCTTTTACGGAAAAAGAGGTATAGCACCAGAATGCTTGCCCCCAAAGAAAACAAAGTAGGCATTAACATCCGGCCGGCATATTCCATAAAGGTTACCCCGAAAAAATCCGCCGATACAATATTAACCAGATTACTGACAACAAGCGGCAATGAAGTGGTATCCGCAATGAACCCGCTGGCCATAATAAACGGAAATACCTTCTTCTCATCAAAATTCAGCGCACGGACCATTGCCAATACGATTGGAGTCAGAATAAGCGCCGCACCGTCGTTGGCAAAAAATGCGGACACCACCGCACCAAGAATGGTGACATAGATGAACATCCGGGTGCCATTGCCGCGTGCCGCTCTCGCCATATGTAAGGCGGCCCATTCGAAGAAACCAATTCTGTCGAGGATTAAGGAATTCAGAATGATCGCAATAAAGGCAAGTGTGGCGTTCCATACGATCAGGGTGACATCATATACATCGTGAAAGCTGACTACACCCACAAGCAAAGCGATAATCGCCCCGCCGCAGGCCGACCATCCAATGGACAGATTCCTGGGCTGCCAAATCACAAATATTAACGTTACTACAAAGATAAGACCTGCTAAGATTCCCAAAATTCATCCTCCTGTGTACATCCGCTTGAATTAATGCAATATTTCGCAGCAAACCGTTACCGGCGTTCTATTCAGCATGGCCAGAATCGCAGGAGTATCCGGCGTAAGCTGAAGCACGGCCTGGATGTGGGGTTTATCTTCTATGTTAAGCGAATAGTGTACCCATTGGCCCTTTTTTTGTTCCTTGACGATACCCTTGCTTCTCAATCTCCGCAGATGCTGACTGATGGCAGGCTGTGAGATGTCAAAAATCTCAACAAATTCACATACGCACCATTCGCGCTCTTTTAATAAAGCCAGCATCAAGAGGCGCGTCCGATCCCCCAAAAGCTTCAGGTCCTCAGCCAGCTCAGTCACATCCGCAATACCGAAAGCTTCCTCCATGATAATCCCTCCATCCCAGACATATAAGCCCGTGCTTATATACTAAACCAGGATCGCAACATTGACAATCCTCAAATAAACATTGCAATGTGCAATTAAATATTATATAACTGATTTACGAGGTGAGCTTACTTGGAAAATGCACGTGAGTTATTTCAGATCATGACCCGGCGCCTGGGACTGCTGAACAAGAACTGCTGTACCGTTGGCGGCTGCGATCTCTCCCCTGCCCACAGCCATATTCTGTATGAGGTGGACCGCAGACATAACCCCTCCATGCAGCAGATCGCTGAAACGCTGGGCACGGATGTCACAACGTTCAGCCGGCAGGTACAAGCGTTAATCAAAATGAATCTGCTCCAAAAAACACCGGATCCCAGCGACCGGCGAGTCTACACACTGTCGCTTACGGTGTCCGGCAAGATGGCCGCCACAACCATCGATACCCAAATGAATGCGTATCTGGATGAGGTCTTTTCGTATATGAGTGAATTTGAGCAAGAGACTCTGCTGCGCTCTGTGAAGCTTTTTAATGAAGCTATGGGGAAATCCAGCAAATGCTGTGCGCCCGTTACCGGGTGATTTCTCTTGGCTCATACTTGCATTATGCAAATATTATCATCAAAAGGAGTGTTGAAGAATGAATCAGCTATCCAATGACCAAATCCGTCAAAATGTACGGGGCCGCTATTCGCAAATTGCCGTCAAAACCGTGACGCCTGCCTCTTCCTGCTGTGGTTCGCCGTCAGATGCCGATTCCATATCTGCAAAGCTTGGATATTCCGGCAGTGAGCTCGCAGCAGCTCCCGAAGGTGCCAATCTGGGCCTTGGCTGCGGCAACCCTCAGGCTATTGCTGGGCTTAAACCGGGAGAGCGTGTGCTTGATCTCGGGAGCGGCGGAGGCTTCGACTGCTTTCTGGCCTCGCGTCAGGTAGGCGACCAGGGGCATGTCATTGGTGTGGATATGACGCCCGAAATGATCAGCCGCGCCCGGAATAATGCGGTGAAAGGGAACTTCGGAAATACCGAGTTCCGCCTGGGTGAAATTGAGCATCTTCCGCTCGCCGACCATTCCGTGAATGTCATCATGTCCAACTGTGTCATCAATCTCTCCCCGGACAAACCGCAGGTATTCCGTGAAGCCTTCCGGGTCCTTGAGCCGGGCGGCCGCCTCGCTATTTCGGATATTGTAACCACAGCAGAGCTTCCGCCCGAGATCAGGAACGACCTAGGCGAGCTTTATTCGGGTTGTATCTCCGGCGCTTCTTCCATATCGGAGCTGGAGACTATTCTTAAGGAAAGTGGCTTTACGGAGATTAGCATTGAGCCCAAGGATGAATCCAAAGCTTTTATCAAGGACTGGATTCCGGGCGAAAGTATTGATCAGTATATCGTTTCAGCAGTAATCCAAGCGAAGAAATAAGGAGACAAGGCGGAAGATTCAGTGATCGGCTGGGCCTCCCTCAATCCGTACTCTCACCGCTACGCTTATAGCAGAGTAGCCGACCTGTCCGTGTACATTGAGCGAAGCATTCGCGGGCAAGGCATTGGCAGCGCCTTGCTTGAGAAGCTGGAAGCCGCCGCGCAAGACAACGCTTTTCATAAAATTGTATTGTTCACCTTTCCCTTCAATGATGCAGGCCAAGGCCTGTACCGGAAAATGGGCTACCGCGAGGTTGGGGTGTTTGAGAAGCAGGGTGTTAGGGATGGAGCATTTATCGATGTTAAAACACCCCTTGACTTCCATCGGATAAACCTGAAGTTTATTCCAAAGGCTGTGCGAAGGGGTGTTTTCAATCTATAAAAATTCTCTTTAGTGATTTATCAGTGCTGCTTGGAGCAGCATCCGGTACAGCAAAACAGTAGTCTCAGCACGGGTTAATGACTCCTGCGGCCGCAATTCATTTCCGTACCCTTTTATCAAGCCGGATTGAATGGCTGACTGTACAGCGCCACTTGCCCAGCCGGCAATTCGGCCACTGTCGGTATAGACATCTAATTCGGCTTGCGCTCCGCTATTCCTTGTCGCCAGTGCTGCATCCGCCAGCCGCAATGCCCGAATAATCGTTACAATCGCTTCTTGCCGGGATACCGCCTGATTCGGTCTGAATGTACCATCTCCGAAGCCATCCATCATTCCATATGCTTGTAATGCTGCTACGGCGCCACTGTACCAATTGTCACTGCTTACGTCGAGGTAACCCGCTGGATTCCCTCGTTCCGGCAGCCCAAGTGCCCTTGCCAGCATTGCAGCGAGTTCAGCCCGGGTAACATAGCTTCAGGTGCAAATTCTGACCCAGCCGTCCCCCGGACGATCAATCTGCTGTTCATACTGGCAATTTCATTTTCAGCCCAGTGTCCCTGAATATCTGTGAAATTGAACGTTCTGTATATTACTGCATAAGTGCTGTTCGTAAGGCTTCGAATCACAGCAGACCGGTGACCATCCACTGTGATGAATGTTGTCGGCACCGGACGCACACCCGCATTCTGATCCCATACCACAGCCGTTGAAGCAGCACCGGCATCCAAAGGCAGGTAAATAACTCTTTCTACAAAATGATTGAAGCTGGATACTTCTTCAGTCTCGCCATTACGCTTGATCTGAACGGTAAAGTGGACCGGATCAGTCACCAGTTGATACCCACCGGCATTCGCCGCCTTCTGCAATCCTTCTTCCGCTGGGCCGTGCCCCATCAAGAGCCTCACTTCCATATCCTTCGTCCAGTCAGATTCCCGATTTACGATTTCATTTAGTGGCAGGCGATATCGGCCGTACTGGGTTACGAACGTGATTGTGGCTACTTTCCCGGCTAGAATCGGGACGGTATCCCCGGAAAGTCTTAGTGCGAGATTGTCTGCCCCTTCCTCGATTGAAATCGAGAGATTAGCTTCAGCGGCGATAGGCAGCGAATCGATTACCTGTCGCAGGTGATCCAAATTCAGCAGAGCGTCGATGGATTTTGCTCCATTCGTATCGGTTTGAACGGTGACAATCCCCGTTACTTTCTGATCATTAACCCGGACCACAGGCATTTTGTCCGGTGATGGCGGATTCGAAGAGCTTGGGGGATTCGAAGGAGCCGCCGGGACTGGGATCGGGACTGGTGTTGATGTTGGTGCTGGTGCTGGTGTTGAATCCGGCTTGGAGTCGGCTAAGCGTGTCACGTTGAGCGTGTAAGTTTTCATTGAATCGTCCTGCGCTTTGACACGGACCTCGAACTTATTTTGACCGGTTGCAAGAACATACTCCCTGGTTATCGAATGACTGTCTACCTGGAGTTCGTTCACATAGACGGCAGAATAGACATCAGCAGGAGTCAGAAGCATTTTCAACCCATACACCGGATGGCTTACTTCCAGACTGCTGCTTGACTTTTCGGGGTCAAAATCAAACTTTACCGTCCCGCCGAGTCCTATCAGCTGCCAGACCTTCAAGTCCGCATTGCTGCTCAAAGGAACGATATTCCGGATTTCAATCAAGCTTACATTCGCATTGCCTGCCTTATCTGCCACATAGACTGAATAAATTCCATTCTCCTGTACGGTGAAGTGGTCTGAAATTTCTGTACCCTGTGTATCAAAATAGGAGATCGAACGGCTTCCTGCCGCCCATTTTATAGAGGAGACCTGGTTGAATTCACCATACACAGACGCCGTTACCGCAACATTTACGCTGCCAAAGGTTGGTTCGGCCTGATCCATGTTCAGTTCGATAACAGGAGGCTGGTCGTACGTAAACGTAATATTCACCGTTTGATCCAGCGTTGTACCACTTGCTTCTTCTATTGCAGAATAAGTCACTTTCTCCGCCACCACATTGTTGACCGCAAATGTGGCTAGGCCCTCCGCGTTGGTCAGTCCATACACTTCTTTGGTGACAGAGTTTCCATATACTTCTGTAATGACAGAGCTTCCAGCTTGAGCTTGAAGCCGCACCAGTTTTCCTGCAAGCGGATGGTCATACCCGTCTTTAAGCTTCACAGAGATCAAGGATTGGCTCTGTCCGTCCGCCCGAACGACCAGGCTACTTGCGGTAATTGTGGAGTGGGATGCACTTACTTCACCTGGTACAAGCTGAACCGTTACCGTTGAGGCCAGCATGCTCCCATCGGCAGAGGCACTTATCTTCGCGGTTCCTACCGCTGTCGGCGCCGTCAATGTCGCCGTATAGGTACCATTGTGGTTGTCCGTTACAGTGCTCATCGTACCTGAGGTTGATGTGATCAACACTACTGCCCCTCCGGTCGTCAACGCATTGCCCTGCGCATCCTTGAGCTTCACCGTTATCACTGTCTGACTCGTCCCATCAGCGATTAGCGAAAAATCACCCGCCGCGATGATGCCAGTCTCTGTTGAAAATGCGCCAGCTACAAACTGTACCGTTGCCGTTCCCGTCAGCGCATTGCCGTCTACACTGGCACTTACGGTCGCGGTCCCTACCGTTACTGGCGCCGTCAACATCGCCGTATAAGTCCCGTTATGGTTGTCGGCGACGGTGCTCACCGATCCCGAGGTCGACTTAATTACCACCGTCGCCCCTCCGGTCGTCAACGCATTACCCTGGGCATCCTTCAGCTTCACCGTTACTGCCGTCTGACTCGTGCCGTCCGCCGTCAGCGAGCTATTCCCCACGGCTATGGTGCTGTTCGCACTGGACGGTGCTCCGGGTACGAACTGTACCGGTGCCGTTCCGCCCAGCGCAGTTCCACCGACGGTGGCACTGACCGTTGCGGTCCCCACCGTTACCGGTGCCGTCAGCATCGCCGTGTAAGTCCCGTTATGGTTGTCCGTGACGGTACTCACCGATCCCGAGGTCGACGTAATTACCACCGTCTCCCCTCCGGCCGACAACCCATTGCCGTGCGCATCCTTCAGCTTCACCGTCACTACTGTCTGACTCGTGCCGTCCGCCGTCAGCGAGCTATTCCCCACGGCTATGGTGCTGTTCGCACTGGACGGTGCTCCGGGTACGAACTGTACCGTTGCCGTTCCGCCCAGCGCAGTTCCACCAACAGTAGCACTGACCGTTGCAGTCCCCACCGCTACCGGTGCCGTAAGCGTCGCCGTATAAGTTCCGTTATGGTTGTCGGCGACGGTGCTCACCGATCCCGAGGTCGACGTAATTACCACCGTCGCCCCTCCGGTCGTCAACGCATTACCCTGTGCATCCTTCAGCTTCACCGTCACGGCCGTCTGACTCGTGCCGTCCGCCGTCAGCGAGCTATTGCCCACGGCTATGGTGCTGTTCGCACTGGACGGTGCTCCGGGTACGAACTGTATCGTTGCCGTTCCGCCCAGCGCAGTTCCACCAACAGTGGCACTGACCGTTGCGGTCCCCACCACTACCGGTGCCGTCAGCATCGCCGTATAAGTTCCGTTATGGTTGTCCGTAACACTGCTCACCGTACCTGAGGTCGACGTAATTACCACCGTCGCCCCTCCAGCCGACAACCCATTACCCTGTGCATCCTTCAGCTTCACCGTCACGGCCGTCTGACTCGTGCCGTCTGCCGTCAGCGAGCTATTGCCTACGGCTATGGTGCTGTTCGTACTGGATGGCGCTCCGGGCACGAACTGCACCGTTGCCGTTCCGCCCAGCGCCGTTCCACCGACGGTGGCACTGACCGATGCAGTCCCCACCGATACCGGTGCCGTCAGCATCGCCGTATAAGTCCCGTTATGGTTGTCCGTTACACTGCTCACCGTACCTGAGGTCGACGTAATTACCACCGTCGCCCCTCCAGCCGACAATCCATTCCCCTGTGCATCTTTCAGCTTCACCGTCACTACTGTCTGACTCGTGCCGTCCGCCGTCAGCGAGCTATCGCCCACTGCTATGGTGCTGTTCGCACTGGACGGTGCTCCGGGCACGAACTGTACCGTTGCCGTTCCCGGCAACGCACTGCCGTCGACACTGGCGCTGACTGTCGCGGTACCTACAGTTGTCGGCGCCGTCAGCATCGCCGTGTAAGCCCCGTTATGGTTGTCCGTTACGGCGCTCACCGTACCCGAGGTCGACGTAATTACCACCGTCTCCCCTCCGGCCGACAACCCATTGCCCTGTGCATCCTTCAGCTTCACCGTCACTACTGTCTGACTCGTGCCGTCCGCCGTCAGCGAGCTATTCCCCACGGCTATGGTGCTGTTCGCACTGGACGACGCTCCGGGCACGAACTGCACCGTTGCCGTTCCGCCCAGCGCAGTTCCACCAACAGTAGCACTGACCGTTGCGGTCCCCACCGCTACCGGTGCCGTCAGCATCGCCGTATAAGTTCCGTTATGGTTGTCCGTGACGGCGCTCACCGATCCCGAGGTCGACGTAATTACCACAGTCGCCCCTCCGGTCGTCAGCCCATTGCCCTGTGCATCCTTCAGCTTCACCGTCACTGCCGTCTGACTCATGCCGTCCGCTACAATACTTGATTCAGCAGTGGAGATCTCACTTAATGCGGGGGATGTCGAATCATCCGCAATCATGTACGTTCTAAAAGAGAAGTCATAATTGTTAGCCGAAGAGTAGCCTCTTGAATACGGGTTGCCGGTGCTGCCATACCATCCGAAGCCAGCCGAGCCTCCGAATTCCGTGGAAGCAACCATTCGATACATCGTACCCTTCTGCAAATAAGGCGATGCTCCTGAGAAATTAACCGACACCCAGCCTGCGCTGAAGGAAGCCAGCTGCGCTTCAGCGAGCAATGTCGAAAGATCGCCATCCTTATAAATTTTCACCTTCAGGGCTCCTGGAGCAACGGTATCGAAAATATTCAGTTCAATCCTGCTGAGACTCCCGGTAATCTCCGGAGTAAAGGTCTGAAATCTTGGATAATCATAACTGACCCATACATTTCCAGTTTTATTTTCCTGCTTTTGATCGAGCGCCTCCGGATCTGCAGCAGACACTTCCCCATGAGACAACGATCCTATAGCGAGCATGAATATCAGAGTCATGGCGATCCAGCGTTTGTATCGTCTTATCCCTTTCATAAAAATATCCTCTCTTTCTTGTATCTCCGATGACTCGAAAAACAATTATGTATGTTGTGAATTTCACCTACGGAATCTGAAGGAGCTTACCGATATAATGAATTAACTGACGAAAAAAGTACCTCCTCCAACAATCAGTGCCGCAATAAAAAAAATACCAAAATACCATTTTGTAAATTTAAAACTGATCCCGGATCCGTCCCACCAAATCTTCGCAAAGATCACAATTCCAAGAAGAACAATACTAACAAACGCAATCAGTGCATTCTCCATTTTAATCACCTAGACCTCTCCTGCTTCTAAATTCAGCCCATTCAACATACTCCCAGATTAGAGTCATTCCTTAAAATTTTCTATACCTAAAAAGGCATATCTTCTATTACAATAGATTGTATTCGCTACTACGCCCAAGATTAGAGGTGTCCAAAAATGAAAGTAAATCAGCAATCTGACATTGTTATCAGAAACTCAACACTCAGGGAATGGATGAACGGACAGACCCGCATGAACCCGGAGGCGTTTCTCACTCTTGCCAGGTCCATCGTAGCTTGTGTTCTGCAGCTTCATCAGTTGCAGATCCTCCATCTCGATTTGCGGCCGGAGCGGATCGGTGTTCGTTCTAATGGACAAGAAGCCTATTTAATAGATTCAGGTTATGCCCTCCATCGTTCAGACCATGGTTATTTACGTCCAGCGGGTTATGGTATATCAGATGCAGGCCTCGCCTATTGTTCACCTGAGAATACAGGACGAATGCTGCGGACAGTGGATGAGCGAAGTGATCTGTACTCTGTGGGCATTATTTTCTACGAATTATTGGCCGGACATCTGCCTTTTCTTGCCGACAATCCGCTGGAATGGGTGTATATGCACCTGGCCCAAGTCCCCCCTCCGCTGACCCAGGATCAGACCTATTTACCTGAAGGCTTGGAAGCTGTAGTCATGAGATTGCTCGACAAAAATCCGGATAACCGCTATCAAAATGCCGGTTTTTTATTGGCAGACCTGGACAAGGTCGGACGTTCCCACGACACCTTTTTTATGGAACCGGGGTTTCACGGCAGAGAATATGAGATCTCCATGCTGACCCAGGCTTTTTATTCTGCTTGCTTCGGATCAACCGAAATGGTGTATGTGTCCGGTGAAGCCGGTATCGGCAAAACAAGCCTTATGGACGAGGTTTTCCGCAAACAGCAGCATGCCCGTAGTTTTTTTTATGTCACCGGAAAGTTTGAGCAAATCTCTAAAGAAAGCCCTTATCATCCGATTATTCAAGCCTTTCGCGGGTTGATGCGGCATTTGCTGGGTGAACGCAAGGAACAGTCCGAGCTGTGGAGACAAAAGCTGCAGGAAGCACTCGGGGCAAGCGCCAACGTGATCACTGCTATTATTCCTGAAGCCGAGCTGATACTTGGCACCCTGCCCTCTGTGGAAGAGCTTCCGGCTAATGAATCGAAGAAACGGTTTATCTATGTTTTCCGCAGATTTGTTCAAGCGCTGGCTTCTAAAGAACATCCCCTCGTTCTGTTTATCGATGATTTGCAATGGGCGGATTCTTCGTCACTGCAGTTAATTCACGCGCTGTTGTGCGATCCGGAATGCCAATATTTGATGTTTGTCTGCGCTTATCGCCATAACGATATAGACCTTAGCAGTCTGCCAGGCTACGAACATGACGGGAGCGTTACCGATCAGGCAGCTATCCGGCATATTCATCTGTCCCCGCTGAGCCTTGAACAAATGAACGATATTACGATAGAAACCTTGAATACCCAAGCGGATACTGCGCTATCCTTTACAGAACTGCTATATCATAAATCGAACGGCAACCCCTTTCACTTCAAGCAAATATTGCTGCGCCTGCAAGATGACAGCATTCTGGTGTATAACCATGAGAACCGGTGCTGGCAATGGGATTTGGGATCGGTCATTGGGCAGGAACCCAGCTATGCGATCAATGACTTGATGGAACACAGGCTGCGGCGTCTTCCCGTCACTGCGCAGGAGCTGCTTCAAATTTCGGCTTGTGTGGGAAGCACCTTCCATCCGGATCTGATAGCTTGCGTCGCTAATCGGGAGATCGGAGATGTCATGTCCGAATGGCCCCAGATTGAAGCCGAAGGGATGATAGTGGCAGATGAAGCCGGTACCTTCCGTTTTGCCCATGATAATATACATAAGCTCATTTATAGTCAGATTGATGATGATACGAAACAAGCGATCCATAGCTCAATAGGCAGAGCTTTGAACAGGGAGGCTTCGGGGTACGAAGAGAACTTGTTTGATGTGGTCAACCATCTGAATAGAGGTTCTGGCAGAATGACCGGAGAAGCCGAGATTCTTCAGCTCATACAATTAAATCTGGATGCGGGAAACCGTGCCAAGGCCACTTCCGCTTATGACGTTGCGCTGGGTTATTTCAGAAAAGGGGTAGAACTGCTGCCAGCGGAAGCTTGGAGCAACACCTTCGAGCTCTGTTTCGAGCTGCATGCTGAACAAGCAGAATGTGAATATTTATGCGGTAATGCTGTGGAGTCTGACCGCAAAATTGATTTCTTGCTTCTCCGTGCGCGCAATGCAGCTGAGCGAAGCAGAGTGCAAATGATCCGGATTATGCAATACATCAATCAGGGTAAATATCTGGAAGGCACTGCGCTCGGTCTAGAAAGTCTGCGGGAGCATCATGTTAACATTTCGCCCAATCCGGGCAAATTCGAACTGATAGTAGAAGCGCTGCGAATCGATGTACTGCTGCATAACCGGTATGACCGGCTCGCGCATTTGGAAGAAATGTCCGACAAAGACCGGATTGCTGTGATGCATCTCATTCTGGCGATTACTCCCTCCACCTTCTTCACGAACAAAGAGGTCTTTTTTCTGCTCATGTGCAGAGCCATTCAGCTATCTATTAAGTATGGAAACACTCCTGTTTCCGCAGCGGTCTATTCTGCTTATAGCATGCTTTTGGGGTATGCACGGGGGAAATTTGATAAGGGCTATGCCATTGGCAAGGTCGGAATTGAGCTTTCCGAGCGTTACAATATTACTTCAGTTAAAAGCAAATCTTATACCATGTTCGGCGGTGTACTCTGTCAATTTGCCGGAAATGCCCGTGAAGGAGATGCTTACTTGGCAAAAGCGCTTCGTTTCGGGATGGAATCCGGGGATTACGTGTTTGCCAGCTATGCCATGGGTGCGCACATTAATTCACTCTACACAAGAGCACCGTTAAGTGAATTCTCCAGAACGATAACTGAATATATGGTATTTCTGGATACAACCAACGACGAGTTTGTGAAGCAGAACTTTTATCTGTATCAGCAATTTATTCTTGCACTGCAGGGAAGAACCCTTTCTCCGGATTCATTCAGCAGCACAGGCTTTGAAGAAGAAGAGTTCCTGGGCCGGATTCATATGGAGGAGACCTCGGCTACCACCTTATTTCAGTACAGCACCTACAAGACTCAACTCAGCTATTTGCTGGGTAATTATGAGGAAGCTATCCGCTGGGCCAGTCAAGCAAAGCCCTATGAAGCCTATGCCACACATCTTCCGCATTTGCCGGAATGTCTGATGTATGAATCGCTTGCCCTATTGGCGGATTCTGTACAGCCTGGGAAACGGGCACATTTGAAGAAACGCTTCAACAGAAATTTCCTCCGCTTCAAAAAATGGGCCGCATGGAGTCCGGCCAATTACCGGTCCAGGTATTACCTTCTACAGGCTGAACATGCGCGTGCCTCTGGTAAAGGCATTCTGGCTGAGGAACTGTATGATAAAACCATCCGTGAAGCAAGAGAACAAGGCGATGTTCAGGTGACAAGCCTTGCCGGCGAGCTTGCAGCGAGATACTACCGGAATTTGGATAAAGGGAAAACAGCCCTCTTCTATTTGCAATTAGCGCTTGAGGCGTTTACACAATGGGGAGTGCAAATAAAAATAAAGCAATTAGAGGATCTGCTACTCTGCTGGCAACGAGGGGAACATGCTGATGAATCGTTTGAGATCATCCCTATTCCGGCGGACCGGAGTGATGTAGAGTTATCTGGAGAGGCTGCCGGTGGTGCTCATCATGAGACCCATGCCCTGGACGGCCTGGATCTTGCGGCGATTCTCAAAACCACTCAAATGATAACGAATCAGATGGACAGTGATACGGTGCTTGCGGAAATCATGAATACTATTATGAAATATGCGGGTGCCAGCAAGGGTGCTTTGCTGATGGACAATAAGGATGGACTGAATATTCAGGCGTATGCCGATTCAGAAGCGCAGACTTCCCTCTCTCCTTCTGAGCTGAATGACAGCCTTCTATTGCCGGAGGGCATCATCCGGTATGTCTTCCGTACACAAGAGCATGTCCATTATGTCGGTGGTGAAGAGAGCTGGCTGATCCATAACCCGTATATTGCGAAGCATCGGCCCGGGTCCGCACTCTGCATACCGGTAACCGTTCACGGAAATATGCTGGGTGTCCTCTACCTGGAAAACAAGCTGGCAAGCGGTGTGTTCGCGTATGATCGTCTGACTGTTCTTCAGGCCATGGCATCTAATGGAATTTTATTCTGCATGCTGCAAAATACGGCCGGACAGTCCAATAAAGACCCGGAAGCGGAAGAAGCTTCGTTGTCCGCTATAATGGAGGAACCTCTTACGGAGCGTGAGCTTGAGGTGCTCTCCTTATTGGCGGCAGGACTGTCAAACAAAGAGATAGCCGATCAACTGGTCATCGCAATTGGGACGGTAAAAGTGCATGTTAAAAATATTTTCGCCAAACTAAAGGTCAACCGGCGCACCAAAGCCATTATCCAGGCGAAGGAGCTCAATCTGCTTACCCGTCCATGATTTCTTCCCCGATAGCCTCCTTACCAGCTCATGTATAGATGTCATAATGATACAGGAAAAGCCGATCCAACGAAGGATCGGCTCTTTTTCTGTATGGGAAATGCGGCTCTTCCGGCCAATCTTATAACCGAACTGCTAAGCCGTTACTCACTGCGCAGCGCTGCAACCGGATCTTTCTTCGCGGCCATCTTGGCCGGAATGAAGCCGCCGATCATCGTAAGCCCTACACTGATCACACCCAGAATTAATGCATGCAACGGGTTGAGCTGGGCTACGTTTGACAGATCAGTCAGATTATAGAGTACTGCATTAACCGGAATGGTCAGCAGGTAGGTAATGCCAATCCCCAGAATCCCGGAGCAAGCCCCGATGATAAACGTTTCGGCATTGAATACCCGTGTAATATCTTTCTTGCGGGCGCCCAGTGCTCGTAGGACTCCTATCTCCTTCGTCCGCTCCATTACAGAAATATATGTGATAATCCCGATCATAATTAATGACACTACCAGGGAAATCGCGGCAAAAGCAATCAGCACCATGGTAATCCCGTCCATAATACCGCCGGAGATGTTGGTAACCATTGCCGCCAAATCGGTATATTTCACCTGATCCTTGGATTCACGGCCTTCATTCCATTTATCCAGATAAGCAGTGACCGATTCCTTGGCATTGAAATCAATCGGGTACAAAGATACCGAGCTAGGGATATCTGTTGCCCCTAGGGACGCAAGCACATCCTCTTTAGTCAAGGAAGCATGCCCTCTCGCTGCACCTCCACCAGGACCCATCATCAGCCGGTTTGTACCTGCTGCTCCGGCTGAACCACTACCCGCGACACCATCTGACAATGCTTGACCGGTCAGCACATTGACGTCTGCTTTTTCCTGTGCCAATACGATCTCAGATTTCTGTGCATCTGCTATAAATGAAGCGGCAAGCTCATCCGAATAGGCAATGCCTGGAGACATTGTAGATACGCTGGAGCCTTCCTTGCCGCGCAGTACCCCAACGATGTTCAGAGTCACTGCTTTAGGGCTGTTATAGAGCTCTGTTAAATTCGACGTTGTTCCGTTTACGACAAACTGCTCACCGTTTTTGCGGTAATAGTCATTGTTCATCACAAGCTTCAACTGAGTTCCAACGAGCTCTCCCAGATTGATGCTGTCCACTTTATAATCGAGCCCCAGGGCATCTACCGCAGCATCGGTCAGGCGGTTGTACTCGTCCACAATGAGTACGACATCCGTCTTCCCGGAAGGGTATTTCCCCTCCAGCACATCATAATATTGCTCCAGATAGCTCCCCGTCTTACTTCCCTGTTTGCTGGGATATGCAGTTAAGCTAATATTGTTTTTATCCAGCGTAGTCGCCTTTTGTCCGTCCGATACCAGTACATTCATATTCACGGTACGGGTATAGGAAATTCCATCAATCAGCTCTGGATCGATTTTCTTTAGATAATCTATATATTCCTTGGTCAGCAAATTGGTATGCTGTGTGGAATTTTTGCTGGGGTCATAGGGATACAGCTTTTTCTCTGCAGGGTATGAGGGAAGTTCTGATGCTCCGTTTTTTGGCGGCCCCAGCTCTACACTCATTGCCGTCTGATTAATCGAGATCGGGAAGTTGGAGAGCGCCCCGGTTTCATAGGAGCTGATCTGCTTATCAAATCCATTCGACAAGGACAGAATCAAGGCGATACCAATGATCCCGATACTTGAGGCAAAAGCCGTCAGGCCCGTCCGCCATTTCTTGGTTGCGATATTTTTCCCGGATAATTTTAAGGCGGTGAAAAAACCCATACTGGTCTCTTTCAGCTTGTAGGAGCTTGAGATCTTTTGATTGGCCAGCGGATTGCTGTCCGATACCGCATGTCCGTCCGAGAAGCGGATCACGCGGTCTGCATAGCTCTCGGCCAACTCCGGATTATGGGTAACCATGATGACCAGTTTATCTTCCGCGATGGTCTTAATCAGCTCCATGATTTGCTCACTGGTTTCTGTATCCAGAGCACCTGTCGGCTCATCCGCGAGAATAATGTCCGGATTGTTGGCCAGGGCACGGGCAATTGCGACCCGCTGCATTTGTCCACCGGAGAGCTGGTTTGGTTTTTTATGGACATGCTCCTTGAGTCCAACCTTCTCCAGCACTTCAAGCGCCTTACGGTGCTTCTCAGCAGAGGCTACCCCGCTGAGCGTCATCCCCATCTCCACATTATCCGTAATACTCAGATGCGAAATCAGATTATAGCTTTGGAAAATAAAGCCCACACTGTTATTGCGGTACGCATCCCAATCTCCGTCTTTGAAGTGTTCCGTGGATTGGCCGTTAATAATCAGCTCTCCGCTGTCATATTGATCCAGTCCGCCGACGATATTCAGCAGTGTTGTCTTCCCCGACCCGCTCTGGCCCAGAATCGCAACGAATTCACTTTCCCTGAAATTCAGATTCACCTTATCCAGTGCAACCTGTGTGAATTCCCCGGTCTTATAGCTCTTGGTGATGTTTTTTAATTGCAGCATCGTATTCTTCTCCCTTTCCGTTCCCGTGTGATCATTGATCGTTACTCTCTCTCTCTTCTTGTCTTGCTGGCCCCAGTATAAGCGCCTAATGTAAACTAAACCTAAACTTCACCAGTTGAGATTCACTTGATCTTGATGAGTTATACTTAAGCCATCTATATACTTAAACCAATGAAGCATTCCAGGAGGAAACCCCATGTTTAATATTCTTGTGGTTGAGGATGACAGCAAATTGCGGCAGCTCTTCTGTACAGTCCTGACCAAAAATGGATACAACGCCATCCCGGCAGCGAACGGCGAGGATGCACTCACGTTACTGGATAAGGAATATATCGATTTGATCATCTGCGATATTATGATGCCGCTTATGGATGGATACGAGCTGACGCGGACACTCCGGGACAATAACAACAATCTTCCGGTTCTCATGGTGACGGCACGGGAGAACTTCGCTGACAAACAGCAGGGATTTCTCGTTGGAATCGACGATTATATGGTCAAGCCCATCAATGTAAATGAAATGATTCTGCGGGTTGGCGCATTGCTTCGACGGGCCAGAATTATCAGCGAACGCCGGATCGAATGGGGAGGAACTGTGCTCAATTATGATGCATTAACCGTCATTCAGGGCCAGGAGAGCACCCTTCTTCCGCAGAAAGAATTTTATTTACTCTATAAATTAATCTCCTATCCGAACAAAATCTTTACCAAACAGCAGCTGATGGATGAAATTTGGGGCATGGATACAGAATCCGACGAGCATACAGTGGTGGTCCATATTAACCGCTTGCGCGAGCGTTTCAGGGAAAGCTCTGACTTTGAAATTGTCACCGTAAGAGGATTGGGCTATAAGGCGGTGAAGCTGGGATGAGGCGCAAAAAAAGAGGAGGCCTTTGGTGGCATTTTGTGTCGCTTGTATTTGTGATTATTTTGTCCTTCCTTTTACTCATGGCGATCTTGGCCTATCTATACATTCGCCTTGGCAATGAGACTATACAGCACAGAAATCCTTTTCCGCCTATTCTGACCATCGTTTTGTTCAGTCTCGTCATCGGGACAACCATCACCGTGACCGTGGGCCGAAAAATATTATCTCCAATTGCGGATCTGATCAAGGCAGCCAAGGAGGTCTCCACAGGCAACTTCGACATTCATTTGAATGAATCGCACCGGGTGGGTGAGATCAGCGACGTCGCCCACCACTTCAATCTTATGGTTCAGGAGCTGCGCAGCATCGAGACCCTCCGCAATGATTTTGTTGTCAATGTGTCTCACGAATTCAAGACGCCCATTGCCGCTATCGAGGGGTACGCCACACTCTTGCAGGAGGATAATCTCAGCAAAGAAGAGCATGACGAATACACCGGCATGATTATAGACAGCGCCCGGCAATTGTCCACCCTGTCCGGCAATATTCTCAAGATCTCCAAGCTCGAAAACCAGGAACTGCTCACAGAACAAACGGAATACCGCCTGGATGAGCAGCTCCGTCAGGCTCTGTTATTGCTGGAGTCGGCCTGGGCTCCCAAGCAGCTGAACCTCAACATTGATCTGGACGAGCTGCAATATTACGGAAATGAAGAGCTGATCATGCAGGTATGGCTGAATCTACTTGGCAATGCGATCAAATTCACGCCGGAAGGGGGGGAAATCTCCGTCTCTCTCCGGCCCGGAGACCCTTGGATTAGAGTGGTCATATCTGATACAGGAATAGGAATGACCCCTCAGGTCCGCAAGCATATTTTTGAAAAATTCTACCAAGGCGACCCTGCCCGTTCCTCCGAAGGCAACGGACTGGGCCTGCCTCTGGTCAGCCGCATCATCAGCTTAAGCGGAGGCACCATTGTGGTAAATAGCGAGCCGGGACAAGGTTCAACCTTTACGATTATGTTGCCTGCAGGTAGTGAATGAAGGAAACCATTATAGAAACGCAAATAAGGATGCCTTAAAGCGTTAGCTTCAAGACATCCTTATCTCTGTAGAACAGAGGCAGTTGAGGCGGGGCATGCGATTAGAGAAGGACCGGCCGGATTCTGCCGTCTTCTTCATAATGAAGCTCCGTAAATTTGACACAGCGTTTGTGGTCCACGCCGCCGGACAAGGATGCGTCATGGTAGAACAAATACCATTTTCCGTTAAATTCCACGATGGAATGGTGGGTCGTCCAGCCCACGACGGGTTCCAGAATGGTTCCTTGAAACACAAAAGGTCCACAAGGCTTGTCGCTAACGGCATAGACGATTTTATGGGTCGTGCCTGTGGAATATGACAGATAATATTTCCCCTTATACTTATGCATCCATGGGCCTTCGAAATATCTCCTGTTTTCATCACCCGCAAGGATGACGTTCCCTTCTTCATCGGTAATCGTAATTTCCCTCGGAGCCGATTCGAAGGACAGCAAGTCTTCACTCAGCTCCGCTACCCGTGGGCCGTAAGCCGGTTCCCCTGCTTCTTTCTCAGCTGCATCCGTCTGGTACACACCGGTTTGCCACTTTTCTAATTGTCCGCCCCATAAGCCGCCAAAATACATATAAGCTCTTTCGTCCTCGTCAACAAACACGGCGGGATCGATACTGAAGCTCCCTTCGATATAGCTTGCCTGAGCCTGAAAAGGACCAGCCGGCGAGACTGCCGTTGCTACGCCAATGCGAAAAATGCCATCCTTGTCCCGGGCCGGGAAAAACAAGTAATAGGTCCCTTTCCGGTACGCGGCGTCGGGTGCCCACATTTGTTTGGAAGCCCAGGGGACATCCCGGAGATGAAGCGCCTCTCCATGATCCACACACGGGGACGCCGGACTTTCCAACGATAATACATGATAATCTTCCATCGCATACTGGTCGCCATTATCGTTCGTAGGACCACCGTGGTCGATATCATGGGATGGGTAAATATACAGCTTGCCCTCAAATACATGAGCGGAAGGATCGGCTGTATAGAGATGGGTAACTAGCGGTTCATTTTGTGCTGCCATAGCAGAATTCTCCCCCTCATTGAAATGTTTACGTCCGTCATTGAAACAAGCCTGACGGCATAATTATTCTTTTACGCCTCCAAGCGCTACACCTGCGATAATATACCGCGACAACAGGAAATACACCACAAACAGCGGCAAGGCCGTCAAGGCCAGCCCCATATAGATCGAGCCGAACTCCGTCTTGTAGATATCACCGCGAAGCAAGCTTACCATGATCGGCATCGTATATTTCTCTTTCTGAGTTAGCAAAATCAGCGGCATGAACAGGTTGTTCCAGTTGGCCACAAAGGCAAAGATCGCCTGCGTCGCCACTGCCGGCATCATGAGCGGCATGATAATCCGGTTGAACGTGCGGAACTCACCAGATCCGTCTACCCGTGCTGCCTCTACGATCTCTATCGACAGCGTGGCGAGCAGGTATTGGCGCATGAAGAACACTACCGCCGGCGCAGCAATCGCAGGCAGAATCAGCGGAAGGAAATTGTTCGTCCAATGCAGTTTATACATGAACTGATAGAATCCGATCGCACTTGCCTGGGAAGGAATCATCATCACGCACATGATGAAGGTAAAGAATGGCCCCCGAAGCTTCCAGCTATAGGTCACAAGTCCATAAGCCGCCAAGGACGAGAAATAGACAGTACAGAGTGTTGCAGAACTAGCGATAATGAATGAATTCATGAAACCTTGAAGCGGATCGAAGCTCTTGTCGAGCAGCACCCGCAGGTTGCTCATCATGTGGGTTGAAGGAAGCAGAGAGAGTCCGCTTTGGATTTCTGGTGTAGAGCGTGTGGCGTTTACGAACATGATCCAGAAAGGCAGGATGCTGAGCACCGCCAAAGCGATGCAGACCACATAGATAATAGTTTTGTTTATTTTCCGGCTCACTTTACCGTTTTCCTGAATTTTCGCCATGTGCTACACCTCCCTCGCGGCTGCTTTAGCAGCGTTTCTATACTTTTGCTTTTGGATCTTTTTTATTTTTGCAGCATCGCGGTCGCGCATCACGTAGAACAGCAAACCGGACAGCAACGCCGAGATCACGAACATGATCATGCTCGCTGCTGCAGCGCGATTATACATGTAACTGCCCTTGAACGCCTGCCCATAGATAAACATGGACGTAGTAAGGGTTGAGTCATCCGGTCCCCCCGCAAGGAATAATTGCGGAATATCGAACATGGTTAAACCACCTACCATGGAGGTGATTAGTGTGAACAGCAATATCGTACGCAGACTCGGCAGCGTGATACGGAAGAAGGTCTGAAAACCGTTAGCACCGTCAATCGCTGCAGACTCGAAGAGCGCGGGATTGATCCCCATAACACCTGCGATCAGGACGATCATCGTGTTGCCGTACCACATCCAGAACTGGATGAATGACACAATGCCACGCGCTGTCGTCTTATCCTGCAGGAAGAATATCGGACCATCCGTCCATCCCAGCATTTGAAACAAGCTGTTTACCGGACCCATCGGGTACGCGAACAAAGTGCTGAATAGCACAGCAATTGTACTCGCAGTGATGATATTAGGCATATAGAGCAGAACCTTGAACAAACCTTGTCCTTTTATGTTAAGACGCCGGTTGGTGAACCATGCGGTCAAGAGGAGCGCAAGAAGCATCTGTGGAACGAAGTTCGTAATCCAGAGCAGCCCGGTGTTGAACAAAGACTTCCGGAACGATGCGTTATCAAAAAGGAGATCCTTGAAATTCTGAAAAGGGTTATCCAGGATATGAATCGGCTTAGGAATTAGTCCCTTCATATCAGTAAATCCGATCACTGCGGTGTACAAAATGGGGTACAGTGAGAAAATCAGAAATGCAAGAACAAATGGAAAAGTAAAGATATAACCGTATTTCGCGTAGCTGACATCTTTGCGGCGCATGCTCTCACCTCATTAGTTGATATGAAGGGGCGGGATAACTCCCCCGCCCCTCCGATTCCTTCTTATTCGCTTTCAATGCCAAGCTGGTCTTTGACTTGCTGTTTGAAGGTTTCGATTGCTTTATCACGGGTCTTATTGCCTGCAGTGTATTCGCGTACTTGATCACGCCAGATCTTATTGATGGTTTCGTCGAACTGGGTCAAGTTCTTGCCTGAAGCGTTAGCATTGGCTGGAACGAACACGTCAAACATATTTTGTCCGCCGAGCAGTGGAACTTCACCGTTGGATTTCGACATTACCACGGAGGAAGCAACGCTATCCTTCGTGCCCTGCTCGCCTTTCTTCATCGTGCCGTTAGCCCAGTAATACTGGAGGCCTGTTTCGGAAGTATCCAGGGTAACCCACTTCACAAAGTCAGCAACTGCTTGCTTCTTTGCATCGTCCTTGGTCACGTCTTTGTTAGCCAGCAGCCAGGTGCCGCCCCAGAAGAAACCTGTTGGCGGCTCAGTAACTGCCCAGTCGCCATTCGTAGCTTTCACTTGACCGTTCATTACGTAGTTGATGAGCCATGCAGGACCGAAGAATCCAAAGATTGGCTGAGCACCGGCACCGGACATATCTGCGTACCATGCTTCTGTCCAGTCAGTGGTATCGTTATGATAGCCATTGTCTTTCAACTTTTTGGAGAGATCCAGGAACGCTTCGCGCTTTGGATCAATATGAAGTTTGCCATCGACCAGCCAGCCTGTGTCAGAGCTGTTCTCGATCGGATGCCAGATGTCGCCGTCACCGGATACGATGCCGTATCCTTTAGCTTTCAGCTTCTTAGCTGCATCGAAGAATTTATCCCAGCCGGGGCCAACTTCAGTTTTGATGGTAGCCGGGTCATCGGTTCCAAATACATCCTTGGCAATCGAGCGGCGATAGATGAAGGCTCCGCCAGTTGCCTGGTAGCCGAGGCCTTTCAACTGCCCGTCTTTGCTGCCGATATCCACCGAATATTGGGCAATGCCCGCGTCCTTAACCATTTGGTCATCAAGGCCCAGATCAGCATAGTTAGCTGCATAGGTGGATGCGTCACCTTGTGTATACTTAAGCACGAACGCCGATTCAGCTGCATAAATGTCTGGAGCATCTTTGCCGCCAGCGGCCAGAGCCTGGTCAAGTGCAGGCTGATAAGCACCATCCGTGGTTGCAATAACCGTAGTTTTGAACTCCACATTTGCATCGGGATGGGTTTCCATATACTTCTTGGTCATGTTTGGAATCTCGTCCGTGAAGCTCCATAGATTGATGGTCACTTTTTCGCCCTTCCCGGCTGCTGGAGCCGCGGCAGTACTGGCGGATGGAGCTGGACTTGCGCTTGGGCTGGATGAATTTGAGTTTGAATTGGAATTCGAGTTTCCGCCACACGCTGTGAGAGCTGATGTCATCACAAGCATTGTAGAGATCCCCACCAAAACACGTTTCATACTTTTCATACTTTGCCTCCCCTTTATATTGATTCCTCGGTTTTGTGTAACCGCATACATAATTATAGAACTGATGACCCGTGCGCATAAGGAACCACTCATTGGGAAAAATTCCACTTTTATTAGATTTCGGCCGATCCAGGGCATAAAGATAATAAATGAAATGAATCATCAACCTCCTGAATATTCTCTGTCCCCTTGATTTTCGACCCGAAAATGACAAAAAAGCCTCATCCCGTAGCAACGATGGTCGAAGCCAGTTATATCATCGTTTCAGCTTGAAAGTCCCGCTGATCCAAATGGATCAGCCGGGACTTTCCGTTCACTGCTTTTTTATGAACCAGATGAGTTTATTTCTGGCTGGCGAGAAATTCATTAAGCTGCTTTTGCTTTTCGGCAATGACTTTGTCGAGACTGGCGGACTTTTGGGCGGATATAAACTTGGGCAGCATTTCGTCCAGATCAACCGAACCCGTCTCAAGTGCCTTCTGTGGCTGCATCTTTGTTAATATAGCCCTTCAGGAAATAATCCCGGGTTACTTTCAGCGCATTCAAGTACTGCGGGAACTCTTCAGCCGGTTTGACTATGGCATCCTTGCCATTCTTATCAATAGCGCCAGGTATCGTCGTATCCCCCAGATAATCCAGCTCCACAAAGGAGTGTGAGGAGAACGTTCCGCCTGTCGTATACAGCGGATACATGTTCGGCTTCTTCTCTTTGACGATCTTATAGACGGCATCGAGATCTTCAATTTTCTTAACCTTGCTCAGGTCGATGCCGAGTTCATCAGCGATGTCCTTCCGGTACACAATGCCGCCTGACGATGCCAGTTCTTTATTGGTTGGGACTGCGTAGTTTTTACCCCCGATTTTGGAGCCGCTTAAGAAAGCCGGGTCCAAGCTATCCTTGATGCCCTGGCCATATTGATCGAGCAAGGGGCCGAGATCCATGTATACGCCTTTGGCAACGTTCTTCGCATAACCGTTCCATGAGGCCGTGAACAGAATGTCTACAGGCTCGCGCGAAGCGATCATGAGGTTAATCTTATCGTCCCAAGCTCCCCAGTCGATCGGTGCGATATCAATCGTTGCATTGATTTTCTCGGTTAAAATCTTGTTCAGCGCTTCCTCGACAAGAGCTTCGTCCGCCTGGGGTGCACCTTCGTAAACCAGCTTTAGTTTATAAGGCTTCAGCTTCGAGGCATCTGTGGCTGTATTATCAGTGGTTGTGTTCGCGGAAGCGTCCGGTGCGATGCTTACCTTGGCGCTTTCTCCCGGTGCGGCCGTGTTAGACTTGTTTGAATGGTTTGAATTTCCACAAGCCGTAGCAGCCAAGGACGACATAATTAACGCTGTTAGAAGCAGTGCAGTCTTACTTTTGGTGTGCTTCATCTTCAATTAATCCCCCCAAATAATATATGGTGCAGGCCCCTCAGCCTTTGACGGAGCCGACTGTCAGTCCCTTGATAAAGTACTTCTGGAAGAACGGATAGGCAAAGACGATCGGCCCGACGCCCACGACGACCATCGCCATCCGCACGGTCTCACTCGGAAAGTTAACCATTCCGCCAGCCCGGGTAATCTCAGCCACTGCGTTCGGGTTGCTGGAGAGGTACTGAATATTGACCATCATCTTGTAGAGAAAGTATTGTACCGATATGTTGTGATTGTCGGAAATAAATACCAGGCTCAGGAACCAGTCGTTCCAGTACGTCAGCGTCTGGAACAGTGCGACTGTCGCCAGAACCGGCAGCGACAGCGGCAGCACGATCCGGATAAATATCCGCAGTTCGCCCGCCCCATCGATACAAAAAATGAGGATGGATCTGCGCCTGCAGCTGCTTCAGCGTGGCATCACGCGCCAGGATACGCGATTGCAGGACATTCTCGATGAGATCCTGAATCTGCGTCGCCATTTCATTGAAGTTCTGCATGAGGAACGCGAATTCATTGTTCGATTTCTTCGGCAGACGGTAGGCGTAATCGCCTCCCTTGATCCGTTGCACTGCGCGTACAAGCTGGAAGATAGGCCGGTGTACGTTCCAGTACAAAGCGGACGCAGCGGCGATACCGGTTAGCAGCAGAATGACTGAAGACGCTCCAAACAACACTCTCTGCTGCCTGATCGGCCCGATGATCTGACCCAGCGGAACAGAATCGATGAGATGCCACTCTAGGAGGTTAGAATAATAGTAAGTAATCAGATAAGGCCTGCTGTCGAACGAATGGATCAGGAAACCGGAATCCCGGCTATTGACCCTGTCGCCCAGTTCCTTGATGATTCCCTCCATCTTGGGCCCTTTCACAGAACGGCTGGCGATGATGTCATGCCCCGCTTTGTAAAAAAACGGATTGTTAGAGTGGCCAGACTTGTAGGTGTCGAGCAGATTCTCGAAGCTCCACTTGTAGAGGTTAATGCGAACGGCAACATCCAGATCCTCCGGATGGGCCGGTTTGTAACCCGTAGTGACATAGGTTCGGGTAAAGCCGGGGCCAATCTCCAAATCTTCGCTGTAGCTCCATCCCAGCGAGAACCGGCTTTCAAACTCTACAGGGTCATACTCATAGGAGGGGGACGAAGAAATGTTATTGCCCCGATGCGGGAAATAGACGGTCACATCATTACGCCAATTGCCTGATGCGCTGGCCAGCGACAGCTTCTCCTGGATTAGCAGCCTTGTTTTCATTAGGGAATAATCGCTCATCTCGTGGTTGTACAGGTACTCCAGCACGTTCGTGTCAACGGGCATAGGGGCGGAGGCCAGATCGAACTTCTCGATACTGGCATCCATTTGCGCCACGAAAAGCTCCATCCGGTTCAGGCTCGCTTTAATAAGCTCCTCCTGTATGACGTTGATGCTCTTAGACGTAGAATAATAATACAGCGCCACGACCGGCGTCAGCAGAATCAGCAGCAACACTAGCATTTTCCGAAAGATGTTGAATTTGATACGCACAGGATTACCATCCTTGTTTTATAGTCACAGCTCAACCTGTATTTTACAATATGTTGTAAGCGTTTTCTATATTCTTCGATGCATAGATCCCCATATCTCTCTTAAAAGCATAAAAAAGCCGCCCAATGGAATGAGCAGCTTATAGGAATCCTATTCATTATTATCTTTTTTGTTGATATTTTCCCACCAACATCTTAAGCTTTCTTACCACCTGTAATCATTTCAATCCGAGAATTATGATTTATAGCAGCTTAATCAGCTCTTCTAGCTCTTCAACCAATACTTTTGCTAATTCAAAATCAGTATTTTTTAAAGCCACTTCTATTTTTGTTTCCACTGATTTTTTCTGTTGTTCCGTTTCTAAATAGTCTTTATCAAAATGACTGGCATAAATCATCTTTCTGAATTTTCGCATACTCATTTTTCTAATCGTCTTATCGTCAATGATCAGGACATAATCCATCCCATTTACCACAGAATAGAAATCATGAGAAATCATGAGAATCGCACCCTGATAGTCCCCAATGGCTTTTTCCAGTGCTATTTGTGTATAGGTGTCTAAATGGCTTGTCGGTTCATCAAGAAGCAATACATTTGCTTTACTGGCAGAAACCTTAGCCAATTGAAGCATGTTTTTTTCTCCGCCAGATAAAGATTCTATCTTTTGATTAACGATTTCACCTTCAAAGCCATAGTTGGATAGATGTGATCTAATCTCATCATACGTTGCAAACCCGGCATCGATGAATTCCTCAAGAATAGTATTGGAATCCTTCAGCATTTCGCCTTGAAGCTGAGATAAATAAGCCACCTTAACCTCAGCATTAATTTCAATGGAATCATGATTATTTTTAAAGATCTCCCGGAGTAGCGTCGTTTTCCCGGTGCCGTTTGGACCGATTAGGGCTACTTTATCCGTAGATTTTATCTCAAAGTTAACATTTTCTAAAAGCAACTCATCAAAGGCAATACTATAATCATTAACATTTATAACAACGGTGTCTTCCATTTCATTATCCACACCAAAACTGATATCCGGTTGCTTAATATCTACAAAGGGTGCCTTAATTCTGCGCGCTTCCAATCTTTCCTGAAATTTAACCCTGGCTTTTAATGCTTTCCCTCTGGATGCTTCGGAATTATAAGTTGCGATAGCTCTAAGATTATCGATGATATTGTCGTTTCTCTTAATTTCTTCCTCTTCAGCGACTGCGAGTTCTTGCAGCTCAATTTTAGTTTGAAGTAAGGAGAAGTTATATTCAATATATCGCCCGTCGAACTCTTGAATCTCCAAGTTTTCAAGGTGAATAATTTTGTTGAAACAATGATTCAATAGATATCGGTTGTGCGTAACAACCAGCAGTATTCCCTTGTGAGAATTAATTAGATGTTTAAGCGCATTTAAGTTTTCAAAGTCTAAAAACACATCAGGTTCGTCCATAATCATTAAGTCTGGATGATTAAGCATTTCCTTCATTACTTGAATAAGTTTGAATTCCCCGCCACTCAGGTCAGATACCCTAACTTCTTTAAGCCTCATGAGGTCTGCCAGATTCAGCTTCTTATTAATGTTGCTCTCAAAATCATCCCCGCCCATTGCATCAAATGCATCTAAGGCTAATTGATACTTTTCAAGCAATGGATCAATATCTGTGGCTGTCTCCATTTCAGTGAGAATAGAGTTTATTTCATTTTGAATCTGAATAAACTTTTCGCCGATATATTCAAAAACGGTTGTTTCTTGAGATTTGTCTGGTTGAGAAAACTGACTTACAAATCCAATTGTGCAAGTGGGGTCTATCGATAACATGCCATCATACAAATATCTTTCTGGATCCATCAGTATATCGATCAGTGTACTTTTCCCACTGCCACTTGTTCCAATAAAAGCGCAATGCTCTGCCTCTTCAAGCGTGAATGAAATGTTTTTATATAGTTCTTTTTGCGGAAACGAGAAGGATAAATTATCAACTTTTATCATAGGATTACCTTTCTTTATAACTAAATTTGTGACTATTATCAAATGTATCGAAGAGCATAGAATTTAAGTTTACCACAAATACCATTTGGATTGTTGTCCTTGAACAAAACAACAGGGTGAGATATTCTGACTGAGACTGCGGTGTTCCTAGGTAACAAGTGATATCTTTCGTTATATTATAGTCATCAACGGATTGGCATTGTAACGAATGTAGCTTCACAATGTAAACTGTATTATAAAATTTAAAGTTCTTAGCGGCTCATAAATCATACCTTCAATGTTTCTCTTGAGTTTACTCCACTTCATAGGCGACTCACACATAAAAAAGCTTTGCATGAATTTCCGATAACGTTGTTGTATTCACGAACCCGAGAGGCTTAAGGTCCGCTAGGACCGGGTGGCTCCGCCACTTAGCCTCGCAGGGTTGTCTGCGGAAGCCGCTTCCTCGAGATGCCTCTTGCAGACCAAGGTCCCTTCAGGGGCCGCAGCGTGAATACGGTGTTATATGTTGTAGCTGCCTTCTTCGATTCCGCATAATTTATTCATGTTGTAGTATTTATATTTAATTCATGTTTTTTTGTTTAGATTTCCCTTTGCTATTCCTCTTATAAAGAACTACATATCCGTAAAGATATCTGAACAAGGTTTATTCTTATTTCTGTTCTACTATTCCAACTTCGACTATCCCATTCGACTCCACTTAAATCATCACCGCCATACAGGATAATTCCTAATTTAACTTCTCTGAATTTTGAAACGGCCATAAATGCTGCTGCTTCCATTTCTACAGTTACACACCCTTCAGCTTTCCGCAACTCAACTTTTTCTTTAGTTTCTCTATAAAATGAGTCTGTTGTCCAAGTTTTTGCCTTTATATACCTAATATTATGTATATTAAAATCGTCCTCTATGCTTTTTAAAACTTTGGATCACATTCAATTTCTCTAGATGGCTTAATGTAATGGTATGATACCCCTTCATCTCTCACCGCAGAAATTGGTACAATTAAATGTCCAACTGCAATGTCTTTTTTAAGTACACCTGCACCACCACAAACTATAAATTTCTGAAATCCATACGCTATCAATTCTTCTAAGAATCCTGCTGAGCCTGCAGCCCCTAAATATCCCAGAGTAATATGTACTTTTTTTCCTTGAAAATACGTTTCATATATTGGTAAATCTACCGTCTCGCAATGTAGACACGCAACTTCTTTCAACTTCCCCTCAGTTTTCATTTTTTCAATTGCATCTCGAAAAAATGTTATTATACAGTATTCAAATTCTTCTTTTGGCTCGATAAAATTAGTTGCTTCTATTATAGCAACTCGCGATTCATCAAATTCCAATATCGGAAACTCTTTAATATCGATTTTTTTGCTCTCCATCTCGACTTCCCTCCGAAGTAATTTTATTATTCCTTCTTAGCGGCTATTACATATAACATCTAATTTACGAACTTCGTAAACACCTCTATATGAAGAATATTCGCGAGCTTATTTAGCTATCCCTGCTCGATATAAGAATAAAGCAGCTTTTCTACCCAATCATATATCCTGTGAAGTTCCACTCTCTTCAGAAAGAAAAATCATGCTATACGCGCAAAAATAAGCCGTCCTCAAATGCAGGACGGCTCATGATGTTTAATTATAGTTCTAGACTTTCTTTACTGGTTCCCAACTTTTTTATCACCAGACAAACAGCTGCTGTATCTTTCCCTACCCTATTCCACCGTAACGCTCTTCGCCAAGTTACGCGGTTTATCCACATCGTGGCCCAGAGCCAGCGAAGCGTAGTAAGCCAGCAATTGCAGCGATACTACAGACAAGGCAGAGGTCAGAAGCGGCAGTGTCTGAGGAATCACGAACACCTGGTCAACAGATCTAAGCAGGTCGTTCGCATGCTCTTCATGAGTGATGGCCAGCACGTGTGCGCCGCGGGCTTTGACTTCCTTGATATTGCTGACGGTTTTCTCGAGAACGGATTCCTGAGTTGCCAGGGCAATGACAGGAACGCCTTCTTCAATCAGCGCCAGTGTACCATGCTTCAATTCACCTGCTGCATAAGCTTCGGAGTGAATGTAAGAGATTTCTTTCAGCTTCAGCGAGCCTTCCTGAGCCACAGCATAATCTACGCCACGGCCGATGAAGAACAGGTGCTCATGCTTAGCGATTTGTTCAGCATAAGTCTTGATCGCTTCTTTTTGCGCCAGAATTACTTCTACTTGCTCCGGCAGGGACTGCATAGCTGCCAGAATCTTGGCAACCTCAGGTTCGGATTGCGTTCCGCGTACTTCAGCCAGGTACAGACCGAGCAAAGTGAAGGCAATCAGCTGGGAAGTATATGCTTTGGTCGAAGCAACAGCGATTTCGGGACCTGCCAGAGTTACCAATACACTGTTTGCTTCCCGGGCAATGGAGCTTCCCACTACGTTGGTGATAGCGAGCACATGTGCACCATTTGCTTGGCCTTCACGCAGTGCAGCTAGTGTATCAGCAGTCTCTCCGGATTGGCTGACTACGATAACCAGAGTTTCCGGTGTAACGATCGGCGACCGGTAACGGTACTCCGAAGCGATATCATTTTCTACAGGAATACGCACCAAGGATTCAATCAGGTTGCGTCCAACAAGACCTGCGTTGTAGGCAGTCCCGCAAGCAACGATCTGAACGTTGCGGATGTTCTTGATCTGCTCTTCGGTCAGGTTAAGTTCTGGCAGAATCACTTTGTTACCTTCAGCGTTCATACGTCCGCGCATAGTATCGCGGTATGCCTTTGGCTGCTCGTGGATTTCTTTCAGCATGAAATGCTCGTAGCCGCCTTTTTCCGCAGTAACAGCATCCCAATCGACAGTAATCATTTCCCGAGAAATAAAATTGCCTTCAATCGTCATCAATTCGACAGCATCCCGTGTCAACACAGCCATTTCACCGTCGTTCAAAATATATACGTTGCGGGTATATTCCAGCAAAGCAGGAATATCGGACCCGATAAAGTTTTCACCTTCACCCAAGCCAATGATGAGTGGACTTGCTTGACGTACAGCCACCAGTTTGTCGGGTTCATATTCAGTCAGAACTCCAAGTGCAAACGCACCACGCATGAAGGTGATCGCTTTTTGTACAGCTTTCACGATATCCCCTTCATATTCACGGGCGATCAGGTGCGAAATAACCTCTGTATCCGTTTCGGAAGTAAAGTGGCATCCTCCGGCAATCAGTTCTTCTTTAAGATCAAGATAGTTCTCCACAATGCCGTTGTGTACGACTGAGAATTTCTGGCTCTCATCAGTATGCGGATGGGAGTTCTCATCAGAAGGCTTGCCGTGGGTTGCCCAGCGAGTATGTCCGATTCCGGCACTTCCTGTTAGTGGAGTAGCTTCAAGTCTGGATTCAAGGTTCGCCATACGGCCCTGTGCTTTTACGACCTGGAGTCCTTCCTTGGTGAACACAGCAATCCCGGCTGAATCATACCCACGATACTCAAGCTTCTTCAAACCCTCTACCAAGATCCCTTGCGAATTCTGATTCCCGATATATCCTACAATACCACACATAATAATTTCCTCCGTCCGATTTATAGTGTGGGCGGCATAAGGAAAGAAACGTGCCGTGCGGCATGTTTTTGAGAAAAAGCAAATATTCTGTTGTATTTCAGACTCAGTCAAGTGGACACGGCTAAGCAGCCCTTAAAAGGACAATATCCGGTTCAATACCTTTTCACTTGCAACTATGTTCATGAAATGTACAGTCTTCTCCTCTGCCGTGGCAGAACGCTCTGTGTTTCTTTCCGTTATTGCGTAAGCCCATGAATTGTACTCTTTCTGCTTGCACCCACAGAAACGTTGTGTGAAAGGTCGCCCTCGCATTTTCCGTTTCCATTTACGGCTCTGGTGCATCACCGGGAGGTCCCCGCCGAACATTTCGAACACCTCCACCTCGTCAGCTTACATCTGCCGTGATCCGTTCAAGCCCTGCCGCTACCCGGCAACTTAATGGCTGTCCCTTCTCCCCCGCGCAAGATCAAGCTCTGGCGCTTGCTGTTGCCAACCTTACTATCCCCGCTTTCCTTCTGGAATGACACCTTATCTATTATATGCACCTTACATCGTTTTGGCAATGCTGTAACGCATGATTACTTTTGGCAGCTAGTATAAGAAATTAGACAATATACAGATGCAGCCAGTGAAGATGCCTTAAGCATTTCTCCTCACCGGCTGAACGTCATAACATTATATCATTAATTACACCAATTCACGCTGAACGACATCAACGATTTGGCCTACATAGAGATCCAGCTCCGCCTTATCCGGGCCTTCTGCCATAACCCGAATCAACGGTTCAGTTCCCGAAGGACGCACCAGCACTCGGCCGTTATCACCAAGCTTGCCTTCAACCTCTTGAATAGCCGCTTCAATGGCCGGATTGTTAGGATAATTAGTCTTATCCTGAACACGAACATTCACAAGCACCTGAGGGTATTGGGTCATCATTGATTTCAGTGTACTGAGTTTCTTGCCGGATGACTTCATGGTATCCACCAATTGGATTGCCGTCAGAATACCATCACCTGTTGTATTGTAATCCAGGAAAATAACATGACCGGACTGTTCTCCGCCCAAATTGTATCCGCCCCGGCGCATTTCTTCCATCACATAACGGTCACCGACCGCGGTTTTGGCTGTATTTAGACCCAGTTGTTCTGTTGCTTTATAGAAACCAATATTACTCATTACTGTGGATACAATAGTGCCATCCTTAAGCTTACCAGCACGGTTCATCGCATCTCCGCAGATGCAAAGGATAAAGTCACCGTCAACCTCATCGCCATTCTCATCAATAGCAATCAACCGGTCAGCGTCTCCGTCAAAAGCAAGCCCCAGATCCGCACCCTGGCGCAGCACCTCCTCGCGCAGAGTTTCCGGATGCGTGGAGCCAAAGCCGTCATTAATGTTCAGCCCATCAGGTTCTGAACCGATGGCGATTACTTCTGCACCAAGCTCTCTGAACAAGCGCGGGGCCAATTCATAGGCTGCGCCATGAGCGCAGTCAAGCACTACCTTAAGTCCTGCGAAGCTTTGAGAAATCGTGGTTTTGAGATAGTTCAAATATAAATATTTCGCATCATTATCTACATTAACAGTTCCCAGGCCTGCACCTACTGGGCGTGGCAATTCATCGATCTCCGCATCCATCAGTTCTTCAATCCGCAACTCGGTTTCATCTGTCAGCTTAAAACCGTCTCCGCCAAAGAACTTAATGCCATTATCTTCAACTGGATTATGCGAAGCAGATATCATTACTCCTGCATCCGCCTTAAGCAATCTTGTAATATAAGCCACAGCAGGCGTACTTACAACACCTAACCGGATTACCTGAGCACCAATGGACAACATGCCCGCTACAAGCGCCGATTCCAGAAGAGGACCTGAAATACGCGTGTCCATGCCTATGACCACCTTAGGCTTCTCTACATTACCAGCCAATACATACCCACCGCAGCGGCCAATACTGTAGGCCATCTCTGCTGTTAATTCACGGTTTGCAACTCCGCGTACACCATCTGTTCCAAAATACTTACCCATCTTTTTTCTCCTTTTGAATACGCTGCATTAGCTTAATGAATTATTGTATGAATGAACTCTTATTTCGGGTACCAATGTCACCTATTATAGACGTTTGCTAACCGTAAAAGTTACGTTCCGCCAGAACTACCATTGTTCGTCGCGCCGTTCGCACTTGCAGTACCACTGTTCTCAACCGCGCCTTCGGATGGAGATGGCGTAGCTGTAGGAAGAGCATTATCCCCACTCTGAACAGGCTCAGTCGGGCTCTCCTCACCAGAGACAGGCTCAGCACTAGGCTCTGAGGTTACCGTGCCGGTGCTGCTGTTATCCGGAGTTTCCGCGGCCGCCGGCGTTGCGGGAGCGTTTAGCTCCACAGTTGCCCTGAGACGTTGTGAAGCATTCCCTAGGGCAATGAACCTGGGTAGAGAAACATGTAACGTTACCTCATGAGATCCGGCTGTGAGGCCAACGACGTCCGCTACCACGCTGATATTGTTCTTATCTATCTGTTCCAGCAGATTTGGGGCTCCTGATACAGTCAGCGAAACGGTTTTACTGGCAGGATCTTTGATCAGAGCGGTAAGTCCTGTATCTACCCCCTCCAGCTTGACGGGAATATTATCAATGGTCTTCTCAGCAATGTTCGAGGTCACAACAGAAACATTTAAGACCGCAGGCTCAATCTTGGCAGCGCCCTCCGGAACTGTCAATTCCAGCTTCAGCTCCTTAGTACCTGCAGAATCAATTGAACCTAAGTTCAATGTCGCTTCATAGGATGATAAAGAAGCTAAGGATTCTTCAGTTCCATACACTGTTACCGTATCCTGTTCCGGCGTCACCTTGGACAAGGCCACACCCCCTGGCAGCTGACCGCTAAAACTCACATCCAGCGGCAGGCTTTTAAACGGAAGAGTAATCGGCAACTCCACAGTTACGAAGGACGGCTCGATAACTGCATCCTTAATCTCGTTACCGCCGCTGTCATACGCATACAGCTTCAGCTTCTTTTCTTTTATCGTTTCACTGTCACCGTTAAGTTCAATGGTTCCCTGCACTTTGGCTACCTTTCTAAGCTCACTAGCACCCAGCGTAACCTTCGCCTCAACGGCTGGTTCTATGACCGGTGTACCTACCTGATAACCCGCCGCAGGCTCACCCTTGGTGATAATCGATATTGGAAAGGACTTGGTGTTGCGGAGTTCCACATGCACATTCACTTCATTGGGGATTATATCATCAAGCATCACGCCGCTCGGAAGTGAATAATGCAGGGGGAGCGTAGTGTCTCCTGGCTGAACATTGCTCAGATCAATCCACACTTTATAGGCATCTGAAAACTTGTAGGTGAGATCCGATTTTTTGCCCATGACTTCCAGTCTGACACTTTCGGCATCCCTTGAAGTGATTACATATTTATCCTCATTGAAGCCGGTATCCTCAATCTTCACATTTTCAATGGTTTTAGACTCCATGTTTACCGTTGTCTGGTTCGCAGGTGCAGTATCCACATGGACAATGATCCAAAGGATAATAGCGAAGGCAAGCGCGAGAATTTTGTTGAAATTGTTATTCTTCATCCACTTATCCATTGCGTTTATCCTCCCTCCGTTTCCAAAAGGCGGAGCTCTTCTCCTTCAGCGGTGAAGTGGCCCGAAGTTCCTCATAAAGCTTGGAAATCAGAGATTCTTCCTTAATATCACGCACGATCTGACCGTTAATTGCCAAAGATATCTGTCCGGTCTCTTCTGAGACCACGACAGAGACGGAATCCGCAACCTCACTAATCCCAATTGCTGCCCGGTGACGGGTACCGAGCTCTTTGCTGATGAACGGATTCTCGGAGAGAGGCAAATAACATGCAGCGGCGGCAATCTGCCCATCTTGCATAATGAGCGCACCGTCATGCAGCGGAGTATTGGGAATAAAGATATTGATTAACAGTTCGGAGCTGACTACAGACCGCATAGGAATCCCAGACTCCGTATATTCATTCAGCCCCGTTGCCCTTTCAAAAACAATTAATGCCCCAATCTTTCGTTGCGCCAAATAATTCAGTGCTTTAATAACTTCACCAATCAATTTGCTGACTTCCTCATCATTCTCAGCAGCCCGTCCAAAAAACTTGCCCCGTCCAAGCTGCTCCAGCCCCCTTCGCAATTCCGGCTGAAAGATGATAAATATCGCAAATATCCCGAACGTAAATATCTGGTTCATCAGCCACTTCAGCGTATATAAATCAAGAAGGGTACTAAGTGCCCAGATTACAACCAATACCAGAATCCCTTTTAGCAGCTGTATCGCCCGGGTCCCGCGCACCATATTTAGCACTTTGTAGATGATATAGCTGACAATCAGAATATCGATTATATCTTTAATGGACTCTTTCCATGTTAGATCTGTAAAATAACTCATGCCAAAACCCCCGTCATTTCATATTAGCTGGGTTTATGTAAACTGTCTGTAAGTTCTGTATCATACCTAGGTTATAACGTTCCAGCCCAGGTTGCAAGTTTCAGTCGCCGGGGAAACCTATTCCCCTATACCTTCGCAACAAAAAAGCGCCATCTTTCCGGAAAAAGAGGCGCAAATAATATTCCTGCTAAAAGCAACCAAGTGTTATTTAACGGTAGGCAACTTCAGAGAACATGTTCGTCACTTTATACCAGAGCCAACTTACCGCTTGGTCTATGCTTTTGACTTGCCCGGAGATATGAGCTGTTGAAGCCTGGTACAGGGAGCCGTCAATCACAGTCACATTACCGTCCACTTCCCCATATACCTGAGTTTTACCGTTCTCCACCGTTAGATCGCCAGATATCGTTTTACCAGAGGGTACGATGACCGTATTCCCTTGAATGACAACCTGTTCCAGGTCTGTTCCCCTGACCACAAGCTGCCGATCCTGATTCCAAAAGGTAACGGAGCTCATCAGCATCACCAGAATGAACACGGACGCCGCTGAAAGAGCGGGGTGCCGCTTGATCCAGGTCACAAATGCGCGTTCCTTCTTGACCTGGGGCAATGAATTCATAATCCGGCTTACAAGATCCTCCGAAGCCACAGGACTCTGGTGCATCAGGGAAAACATCAGCATATCGGTCTGTTCCAATTCTTTGAACTTTGCACGGCAATCTGTACAGGATAGAAGATGCTCCTTCAATTCCCTCTGTTGCAGTTCGGGCAAGTCGTCATCCAGGTAGTCGTGCATCATAGAGACGGCCAGTTTGCATTCCATAGGAGCCAATCCTTTCATGAGTGCTATTTAATTATAACAAGACAAAGGGGCAGGGCGCATAAGACTTGCTTAACTTACATACGGCGCTGCCAATCATACGTTTCATAAAAAAAAATCTATTTTACATTTTAGGCTCTAATTTTTTACGTAAAAATTCACGTCCCCGGTGTACTCGGGTCTTAATCGTTGTTACAGGCATATCCAAGACATCACTAATTTCCTGAAGCGACAAGTCCTGCAGATAGCGTAAAATCATCACTGATCTGTATTTCACAGGCAAACTGTCGATGGCCTCATAGATCAATCTCTGTGTCTCTGAGAGCAGCAGTTCTGTTTCCGGAGTCACATTATCACTGGGAATCATGGAATAGCCGTCAATGCCTTCCTGGTCGTTCATTTCTGCATCCAGCGAATATGTGGGCCGCCGCTTACGCAACCTGTCAATGCAAAGGTTCGTGCCAATGCGGTAAATCCATGTTGAAAACTTTTGTTTGTCATCATAGCGGTCCAAATTGCGATACACACGCAAAAATGTTTCCTGAACAATATCTTCCGCTTCATGGCGGTTGTTCAGCATCCGATAAGCCAAATGATATATTTTGTCTTTATATAGTTCCACAAGCTCGGCAAATGCCCTTTGGTCGCCCTTTAAGGCGAGCTTTGTCAATCTGCCTTCCAAATTCTCCACCTGTTAACTCCCCCAGACTTGCCGCCCTTGGTCTTTCATCTCATGAATGTCCACGGTACAAGCTCTTAAATGGTAATTCATGTTTCGTCAAAAATCAAGGATAGTATTGTTACTTTCTATCTAGAATGGGCACAGCACGAGGGATAAAAAACGATGATTCATCGCGACTTTGAGAACATTTGGATTTACGGTCGCTGTTATTGGCGGATTTCCTGATCGAAACCGCTACTCACGGTCGAAATCCCAGAATAAAGGCGCACGCTGTTCTCCTCCAATTCCAAATCCCCACTTTGTCGCTCCATCATCAGAATTTAAAATCCCTGTTACTCTGCCCAAAATTCATATCAGTAACAATGAGGTAAGGCAAAGGGCGGGAAGCGGTTTTGTCTCTTACCAGCTTCGTTATCCTCTCAGTTCTCTCGGCGGCTTCAGCCATCCAGGTTACTAATCCAGAACTAAAAATCCCCGTCCAGCCTCCATACAGAGGCGAACGGGGATTGTGAATAATATAAAGAACAAATCAACAACCAACCTAGATCAGAATATCAGCCGGTATTCCGTAATCCGGCGGCAATACCGTTGATAGTGAGCAGCACTTCGCGGAGCAACTCCGCGTCATCACCGTCCACTTCGCGCAAGGCTCTTAGCTCGGACAATAGCTGCACCTGCAAATAGCTCAGCGGGTCAACGTATGGATTACGCAGACGAATAGATTCCTGAATAACAGGCACATTATCCAAGATGTCCTGCTGTCCGGTGATTTTGAGAATCAGCTCGGAAGTCAACTTGAATTCCGTTTCTATCTGTCCGAAGATACGCTGACGCGCCTCTTCATTTTTGCCCATGCTGGCATATTCCTTGGCTATAATCAGGTCAGCCTTGGCAATAGCCATCTGCAGTGTGTCAATTAATGTAGTAAAGAACGAGAAGTTTGCATACATATGCTGCATGACCTTTAGGTTCTCTTCCTTATTGTCATAGAAGCTCTGCAGGCCCGTTCCGGCAGCGTACCAGGCAGGAAGCAGATAACGGCTCTGTGTCCAGGCAAACACCCAAGGAATCGCACGCAGGTCCTCGAACCGGTCACTATTCTTCCGTTTGGAAGGACGGGAACCAATGTTAAGCTCCCCGACCTCAGGAAGCGGTGTTGACTCCTTGAAGTAGGTCAGGAAGTCCGGGTCACGGAAGATTAGGTCCTGATATTTGTTCAATGAAACCTCAGAAATACGGGCAACAATTTTTTCCCATTCCGGCTCATATAGATCTGTATGAGGTGATCTGGCATTAATTGCAGCTGTAACCAGTGCGGATGTTGCCTGCTCCAGACTGCGGTAGGCAATCCCCTGCATCGAATAACGTGAGGAGATAACTTCGCCCTGTTCCGTAATCTTAATGCCGCCTCCAATCGTAGAAGCCGGTTGCGCCAGAATACTGCGGTTCAGCGGCATGCCGCCACGTCCAAGTGCTCCACCGCGGCCATGGAAAAATTTCAGCTTAATACCGAAATCATCCGCCGTAGCCGTAATCTCCTTGAGGGCAACCCGCAGCTCGTAATTGGCGGTTACCACACCGCCATCCTTGTTACTGTCTGAGTAACCGAGCATAATTTCCTGCAAATCGTTCATGGCTCTCACCGCATCCCGGTAGATCGGTAAGTTAAGCAGCGTACGCATAATTTGTGGAGCATCATGAAGGTCGTCAATGGTCTCGAACAGCGGAACAGCCTGTAGTGTACAAACTACAGTACCATCATTGTCTTTTCGGAACAGACCAACTTCTTTGGCGAATACCATGACCTCCAGAATGTCACTTGCGGCTTCAGCCATGCTGATTAGATAACTGGTAATACACTGTTTGCCGTACTCCTCTTGCGCCGTATAAATGGCACGGTATACTGCAAGACATTCCTCAGTGCTCTCACTGTAGGACTGATAAGGCGAAGTCAGCGGACGCGGATCATTAAGCAGCTTTTCTAGAAGATCGATCTTCTCATTCTCCTGCAGCTTTGCATAATCCTGTGTAACGTTCATTTTGGCCAGAATCTCAGTCATCGCATTTTCATGCTCCTGACTATGCTGACGGACATCAAGCGTCGCAGTATGGAACCCAAACAACTCCACCTGGCGAATCAGCTTCTTGATATAGGTATCCGCTACATAATCTGCATAGTGATGTCGCAGACTGCGGTCGATCACGTTCAAATCATCTATAAATTCTTCCGGTGAAGAGTAGCGCTCCAGTGAGCCTTTCTTCTCATCATCCATAACGTTCTGCGTCTTGGCGATCATATAGGTAAGCTTAATCCGGTAGGGCTCATTATCATTATGCCAGGATTTTGACTTATCCAGATTAATAAGGCTCCGGTTCAATTCAATGGATTCCAGCAACTCCGGCGTTACATTAACGATACTGGTGCTAAAGCTCAGATACTGCATCAGCTCACGCATAATGCGTTGGTATTCCCGAATCGCCAGTTTACGCTGAAGTCTCAGTGTCTGCAGAGTCACAGCTGCCGTCACCGAAGGATTGCCATCCCGGTCGCCGCCGATCCACGAACCAAAACGCAGATACGTCGGTACGTGCCAATTCTGGCCCGGATAGTATTTGCTTAGACATCGTTCAAGTTCTTGATACACATCCGGCAACACTTGGAAAATCGTCTCATGGAAATAATACATCCCATTGCGGACTTCATCCAGCACCGTTGGCTTGCGGTCGCGCAGCTCATCCGTCTGCCACAAGGTAATGACCTCATTAAGCAGTTTCTCCCGCAGTTGTTCACGTTCACGGAACGTTAGGGTAGGGTTATCCAGACCCATGACGTCATCGGAGATACGTTTATGAATATCAAGAATCGCCCGCCGCATCGCTTCAGTAGGGTGAGCGGTCATGACCAGCTCCAGAGACAGACCATTCATGATTTCATGAACATCCTCGTGCGAGAAGTCACGCTCGCGGAGCTCTTGAATCGCGCTTTCGATAGAACCAGGCTGTACGGTCTCCCCGGCTGAACGTTCGTAGTCGCGTTTACGGCGAATCCGGTGGTTCTGCTCCGCGATGTTCACCAATTGAAAATAAATGGCAAACGCCCGTATCACCTGGTGGCGATTCTCCGGATCCAGTGAATTAATTAGCTCCTTGAATTCATTGTGCAGTTCAGGCAAAAACAATGAGCGCAGCGATTTGCTGGTTTCACGGATCTTCTCCACGATATCCAACAGTTCGTTGCCGCCTTGGTGAACCAAGACTTCACCCAAAATATTCCCCAGGAACCGTACGTCTCGCCGCAGCAGATTATTTGAATTGCTTTTGCTGACGGCAGTCGTAAGTTCGGTCATGCTGCTCCCCCCATCCTCTTCCGGATCAATGCTTTTAACATTGTCTATTTGAAGCTTTCCTCATATCATACAATAAAACTGCCCGGAAATCTCCAACTTTATTGCGCTGTAAAGCGATACAGCAATTAAGATTATACACCAATCTAATTATTTATACAGTCATAAAAATAATGTGTATATCTTCCTATTTATATTGTCTGATCCGCATCGGGTTTATGTAACAGTCATGTAATGATTAATCACAGAAATTTGAATACGAAGTCCTTTTAATCATTGCTTACGTGAACTTTATTTACATAGAAGTTAGCTTCTATTGAGAGATTTCAAGCTTTTTATTTCAAACTATGGTTTTTTACTTGTATTCTAATTGTGAATTTTCTTAAAACGGCCTAAACGAAATTCCACTTTCTTAAAGCATTTTTTGTACCTATCGTAAGTTTATTCAATTTGAAATCCAAGCTTAGATATTTCGTGCTGGTAAATTTGTGGTCAGTTCTGAAATATTCAAAATAGTTCATTCTTGCTCTTGGACTATTCGCATGGAGCAGAATTATATTAACACTTCTTTATAATTCTCGTGATGTAATGCTTTGGATTAACAAAAAAACTCCTACTAAAAGTAAGAGTTGATTGTCAGCTTAAGAGCTGTGTTATCGGGATGACACGATTTGAACATGCGACCCCCTGGTCCCAAACCAGGTGCTCTACCAAGCTGAGCTACATCCCGAAACGTATAAAATTATGGAGCGGGTGATGGGAATCGAACCCACGCTATCAGCTTGGAAGGCTGAAGTTCTACCATTGAACTACACCCGCATAGGTGTAAAATCGGGATGACACGATTTGAACATGCGACCCCCTGGTCCCAAACCAGGTGCTCTACCAAGCTGAGCTACATCCCGTTAATATATTCTCTTTAAATAAAAAATGGCGCGCCCTGAGAGATTCGAACTCCCGGCCTTTTGATTCGTAGTCAAACGCTCTATCCAGCTGAGCTAAGGGCGCAAAATTATGGAGCGGACGACGGGAATCGAACCCGCGACCCTCGCCTTGGCAAGGCGATGCTCTACCGCTGAGCCACGTCCGCAACTAAGTGGTGCGCGTGAAGGGACTTGAACCCCCACGTCGTAAGACGCCAGATCCTAAGTCTGGTGCGTCTGCCATTCCGCCACACGCGCATGATACAAATAAAAGTGAGCCATGAAGGACTCGAACCTTCGACACCCTGATTAAAAGTCAGGTGCTCTACCAACTGAGCTAATGGCTCCCATTTGGCAGGGGATATAGGATTCGAACCTATGATGACGGAGTCAGAGTCCGTTGCCTTACCGCTTGGCTAATCCCCTATGATGGATACCTATAGTGTGCCCACAATCTCTTTCAATATGAGAACGATTATGGTGGAGGCTGAGGGGTTCGAACCCCCGACCCTCTGCTTGTAAGGCAGATGCTCTCCCAGCTGAGCTAAGCCTCCATATGTATGGTTGTCCTCAAGGGAAAATGAAATTTGGTGACCCGTATGGGATTCGAACCCATGTTACCTCCGTGAAAGGGAGGTGTCTTAACCCCTTGACCAACGGGCCTAAAAAACTTGTGGAGCTCTCAACCGGATTCGAACCGGTGACCTCTTCCTTACCATGGAAGCACTCTACCTACTGAGCTATGAGAGCATGGCTCCCCGAACAGGACTCGAACCTGTGACAACTCGATTAACAGTCGAGTGCTCTACCAACTGAGCTATCAGGGAATATCCGCTTGGCGGCGTCCTACTCTCCCAGGACCCTTCGGTCCAAGTACCATCGGCGCTGGAGGGCTTAACGGTCGTGTTCGGGATGGGTACGCGTGGAACCCCTCCGCTATCGCCACCAAACGGGCATTTGCGGTGCAAATGCATCATTCAGGTCTCAGCATCGCCAAATGCTGAAAACAAATCTTTTTCACTTAGCCTCTTGGGCCTCATGAATCAGAACTTGATTCCTGAAAACTGAATCCGAAACGAATCTGCGTTATATGATTTGGATAAGCCCTCGACCGATTAGTATTGGTCAGCTCCATGCATTGCTGCACTTCCACCTCCAACCTATCTACCTCGTCGTCTTCAAGGGGTCTTACATACTGGGAAATCTCATCTTGAGGGGGGCTTCACGCTTAGATGCTTTCAGCGCTTATCCCGTCCGTACGTAGCTACTCAGCCATGCTCCTGGCGGAACAACTGATGCACCAGCGGTACGTCCATCCCGGTCCTCTCGTACTAAGGACAGCTCCTCTCAAATTTCCTGCGCCCACGACAGATAG
>NZ_LVWH01000190.1:0-43445 GCF_001909045.1 Paenibacillus sp. P3E
AATAAATACACATAGTTTATTATTGTAAAAAGCCTTTTTTAAAGATTCGAATCCAGCCTTACTCATTTTTATCCAAGTGTTTTTTTTGCCTATCTGTTCAATTTGGTGAGAATCTCCCTCAAAAACAAAACAAAATTTTTCTTCTGGACGTATTGCTCCGTGTGATCTAAGAACTGCTAATTGTTTTTCTTTTTCTTTAGCAGTTATTCCAATAACATTAAGGCATACCTTATTAAACAATGTTTGTTTATAAAGACCTGTTGTATTTTTTAAGTCTGCAGTATTTATATGGGCTATATATGGAATTCCTCCAATTTCACTTATCTTATCGATCATAGATAAACTCGTCTCATATGTACCGTTTACTTGAGATGGAATATGATTATCTATTAAACTTTGAACGGCAGCATACTTCGCTTCATCAAATATGCCAACCAGATGTATTTTTTCTGAACAAGAAATTTCTACCCCCAGAATTAACTTTATTGCATTTTGCCGCTTGTCTTTTCCCTTTATTCTTTCAATAAAGTACTCACTTACTGCAAATTCTAATTTCTCAAATCCAGATATTGTGTTGTGATCCGAGATAATAGCTATTTCAATTTCGCTTTCATAAAGTTTGTGCGCAATTAATTTATATGATAAATACTCCTTATAAGATAAGTAGCCTTTTTCTGATAAATCGGTAAGAAATTCTATACGATGAATTTCACCCAAACGAGCAGCATTAAGTATTTGTTCTTGTTGTTCTGCATTAAAATATCCAATCTCATGTGCGAATTTAATAATATCGGATACTTCTAATGTCGTATACTCTCTCCCTGGTATTAATTCATAATCATGTGATGCCGGTGTATGCATATGAAACTCACATTTTCGAAGCTCACCATAATTTCTTCGACCGCTTATTAATTTCATGTAGTTATGCTCTAATGATATTGTCATCCTGCACCTTCTTGTTTTAAATTGGATAAGTTGTATATCTTCAGTATATCAACACCCTTTATTTTTTCATGTCGAAATATGGTTTATTTTAAGAATACGGAACTGAGGATTATGGAAATAGAAGTACTTTCTAACCCGGCTTGTAAAAATGATATAGATTTTCAGCCCAGAACAGATAAAAATAAAGAGACAATTGGGTTATATACTCTGAGTCTGAAAGGTGATTAAATGCTTTATCAAATTAAGGGAGCAACCGTCATTTCCAATTTCATTGTCAGTGAAACGATAGAGGCCCCAGATCCCAGGGCTGCCCTTCGTAAAGTTTTAAAATTATACGGCAGACTAAGACGGGGATATGAAATTTATACAGAATCCTTTTTAAATCCTGCTGAATATCCAGAATCCGAACCTGCCATTACAATTGAGCCCTTGCTTTGTGATCATTGCGTTTTCAAGATTGGCCATGTCATTAGAAACGGGACGGTTACTCAAGATGAATACATGTTATTCTGTCGGTACTTTCACCCGATGATTAGCAATGCAGTGAATATGTTTTGGACAGATGTTTTCGATATTCCGGCCTCAGACGTTGAAACTGAAATGATTGTGCGAATCGCGTGTGAGTTTTTACCCAGAGTAGATGACCGAGGCCATCTTCGCCCATTTATTAAACGGAATATTCAGAGCCGGTTAATTAAAATGTGGAATCGTAAAAAGTATGTAAATGAAAACAAAGCGAAGTCGAGAGCGCAGTTGCAGCAAGAGTATGCAATGTCCAGTCGTATTCGACTGGAAACTTCGGACACTGAAGTATCACGAAACACTATGATTCGCATTGCACTCCATTTGCGGGAATCAGGACAAGAACTTACACGTAAGCAGAAGAAAGAATATTACCAATTAATTATTAACTTAGGCATGCATAAAGAGTGCTTAAAAAGTGAATATCAAATTCAAGCGTTAGAAAACTGCTACGGACGGGATGCCATAACGGAAAAGGAGTTTGGTTCCGAGCGCGGAAGATCACAGTCTACGATTCATATTACGAAACGACGAGCAGAGGATAATATCATAAAATATATTTGTAAAAATTTTGACGAGTAATATAAAACGTCTATTTTTTATAGACGTGTAAGGGGAATTAAATTTTATCAGGGATTCCCCTGAATTTAATATCCGATTATATATTGGATTCATTGACTGACAATATATTTTTTCCTTAACTGGCCATTAATTAGAAGCGTTTGCCAACCACATATCTGCATAATAAAGCTCTTACGAAGTAGGTCTATGCCTATTATCCGTGAGGGCTTTTTCTCATTTATTAATGTTCCTGCAAAAAAAGCGAGCCCCATATGGAACCCTTGAGGTTGGGGCTTTTTTTGTTTTTCTATTGATTCTTGCCTTTACCATAATCACGAGATTCGATTGCAGTCATTACAGCTGCACGTGGATGCTTTTTGACTACTCTGCCGTTTAGAATTCCGCTTCTCACAATGACTTTAGCACTTGAGCCCAAGTTGCAGCTTTATCGGCTGCGACTTGGGCTTTTTTTGTTTCCGCAAATTGCGGAGGCATGGCGCAGGGACAAGTTCCTGCGCTTTTTCACATTCAGCTAAAGGAGAGAAGTGTAATGAAAGCAAAAACAGAGTGGAAGGATATTCCATTTTCAGAATATCCGGTAGTAAAGAGATTAGGACTTGAACCAACCAACAGACGGTGGAAGAAGGAAAGAATATATACGGATGGTGACAAGTTTTATCACAAAGATTCTCTGCATGGGGAGGTCGAGATGTACAACAGTCGTAAAAAGCATATAGGCGTTCTTACGGCCGAAGGCGATATACATCCGAAGAAAGGAAAGGGCAAGGGCCGAGTATTATAAGTTAAATAGATCGGCCACAAAGTTCCCAACAATAATAACCCGCTGGACAGTGAAGACACTGCTATCCAGCGGGCTTATTTATGCTTAGGGCCGGGGGTAAGAATAAAGTAGGAAAATCATTTGTATTTTACCGCTTTGGATCTCAAGTCAATACTTTTATTAGCTGCTTTTATAACTCTGCAAATTTCCAAGCGAAACTAAACAACCTGAGTCCCTATAATTACCGAACTCAGACGAATAAATATTGATTTTTATTTGGTTTGTACTTGACGGGGTCACTTCAAATTGCCAAGTTACTTCTTTTTCATCAGGCTCAATTTCGTTAGATTTTCACATCAGTTTTACATCAAGTCTGTTCTCCGCTATCTGTACCACCAAAGTTTTTAATCTGTATCACATTAAAAATCCAAGTAAATAAGAGGGTTTTAACTCGCTGTCCCACTCTTCACCAACACCGCCACCGACTCCACATGCACCGTATGCGGGAACATATCCACCGGAGTTACCTCCACTGTCTTGTACCCGCCATCCTCCAGCACCCGCAAATCCCTCGCCAGTGTCGATGGATTACACGACACATACACCACCCGCTCCGGCTTCATTGCCAGAATCGTATCGAGCAACCTAGGATCGCAGCCCTTACGCGGCGGATCAACAACGATTACGTCCGGTGTGACGCCCTGCTCTTTCCAGTTCGGGATCACGTCTTCGGACGCGCCTACCTCGAACACTACATTCTTTATCCCATTCAACTTAGCATTAGAACGCGCGTCTTCAATCGCTTCAGGCACAATCTCAACACCGTACACCTTAGCCGCGTGCTGTGCCAGGAACAGCGAAATCGTTCCGATGCCGCAGTAGGCATCAATTACCGTTTCATTTCCTGTCAATCCGGCGTATTCTACGGTTTTGCCGTACAGCACCTCAGTCTGTACCGGGTTGACCTGATAGAAGGAACGGGCAGAAATAGCGAACTGTACATCTCCGATATAGTCGTAGATGACGTCTTTGCCCCATAGGACACGGGTTTCGCTGCCGAAGATCACATTCGTCCGCTGGGTGTTCACGTTCTGGCAGATGCTCTCCACTTGCGGCAGAGCCTCACGGATGCTGCCAATCCAGGCGTCCAGATGCGGGATGTCGCGGCCGTTGGTTACGAGGACGAGCATCATTTCGCCGGTGCGGAAGGCCTTCTTCACCACGACGTGACGCAGTAGCCCGCGTCCGGTTTCTTCATCGTAAGCAGAGATGCCAAGCTCTCTGCCGATTCGCTTCACTGCAGCTACGACGTCGTCGTTATGTTCATGCTGGATCAGACAGGTCTCCATGTCGACAATCCGGTGGCTGCCACGGGCGTAGAATCCGCCCACAAGTCCGCCGTCGGTGACGCCGATAGGCACCTGGGCCTTGTTACGGTATCGCCAAGGCTCGTCCATGCCGAGGGTGGGCCGGACGATGATGCCGTCAGCCTGTGCCCCCGCAGCACTTGCGCTTACATCCGCCACGTTATCCCCATCAGACGCCCCAATTTCCGCCCCGGCAGTGAGATTCGCCGCGGCTCCTTCTGCACCCCCGCTTCCAGCTATAGCACCTCTCCCCGGTGCCCCCATAATCTGCAGCTTCCCTATCCGCTGCAGGTTGTCCACCACCAGCTGGCGTTTCCACGCCAGCTGGGCCGTGTAGTCCATATGCTGCAGCTGGCAGCCGCCGCATTGGTCGTAGATCGGGCAAGGCGGCTGGATCCGGTCGCCGCTGGCCTGCACAAGCTCAAGCAGTTTGGCATAGCCATACTGCTTCTTGGTCTTAAGCACCTTGGCCCGGACCTTCTCACCAGGTAGCGCGCCCTGCACAAAAAGGGTAAAGCCCTCTACCCGGCCTACCCCCTCGCCTTCATGGGTCATGCCGATAATATCGAGCATCACCTCGTCATTCTTATTCACTGGCAGTCCGGCGGCAGGTGCCGAGCCGTCACGGCGGCTTGCGCTGCGTCCACTGCGTTGTTTACTCATCTATGGGTTCACTTCTTTCATTAGCTTCACTATTAAGCTTCTTAACTATGGTCCTCGGAAGCACCTATATCATACATTTAGTTGGAATTCCTCCAGCTAATTATATCTCATTGTCATTATAGAAGCACTTAAATGGAAAAACTCCAGCTAATTCGCCGGCTCGACATTCAAAGAGGAGCTTGTTACACGAATTAAATGGAGCAATTCCAACTATTTCAGCGCACAGAGACTTTCCAGCCCATTTAGTTGGAGTATTTCCCGTTATTGAAGGATTCCCGCTCAATTATTCTGTGCAAAAATCCGCAGATGCTGCGGCAGTATACTGAAATTGCCCGGCAGTGTGCCGCCAAGCTCGCCGTCCAGATTTAGCTGAACATAGCCTGGGGAGGTAACCTCCATGGCATCGGTGCGGAAATAGACAACCTTCTTATCCTGCAAGTGCTCACCGCGGATCGTCAGGCTGACCAGGCGGATAAATTCGGCCAGGTTACATTTCTTGACCGCGATTACGTCGAATAGTCCATCGTCAATCCGGGCATCCGGAGCAAGCTTCTCAAAGCCGCCTACGGAATTAGTATTGGCGATCAGGAAGAGCATGAACTCGTCATGGATCAGTTCTTGGCCGTTCGCGCGGATGTACAGCTCCTGCGGAGAGAGACTGGCCATTTTTTCAATCCCCTTCAGGTAGTACGCAAGCTGGCCCATCATAGTCTTCAGTCGGCTGGGAACCTCGTATGTCAGCTCAGTCAGTTGTCCGCCGCCGGCTATATTAATGAAATAACGGTCATTGGCTTTACCAAGATCAATTAGGCGCGACTCCTGACGCAGAATCAGATCACATGAATCCTCCCAGTTCTTAGGGATACCCATCGCCCGGGCAAAATCATTGGTAGTCCCCACCGGAAATACACCGAGAGGAGGAAGATTCGGCTTCTCGGCCATACCATTGATAACCTCATTCAGCGTACCGTCGCCACCCGCCGCTATGATCAGATCATAACACCCGCGTTCGACGGCTTCCGCTGCGGCTGCTGTAGCATCGCCCTCTCCGGTTGTTGCATGGCACGAGGCTTCAATGCCGCCAATATCCAGCCGGTCCAAAATATCGGCAAGCCGCTTCTTCATTTCTTCCCGACCAGAGGTGGGATTATAGATCAATCTCGCAGTTTTCATTACCGGACGCCACCTGTTTATATAATTGATAACTTTACTGATTATACCCAATTCGGGACCACACAAGCAATGACGGCAAGCAGAATGCATAGATCAATGTATGCAGCAGGAGATGAAATCAATACCGGAAACACTATTTTTTGCTGCAAAATATTCTTAACAGCCTTCCCGAATCCGTTCCAGCATAACCTTCACCTGCTGCTCAATCCAGTGCGGCAATAAGGGATGCGGCAGCAGCGTCTGTCCTGAATAGGCATACTTCAGGCCGCTGAGCCGCCCGGGAATAACATGCTTGGTGAAATAGCCTTGACTTAAAAAAAGCGGAGCCACCAGTACATCATGGCCCTGCTCCTGCCAATACTCCACCTTGCTCCGCACACTGTCCGGGTTCAGCAGACCGTAGTCCGCCGCTGCTGCACCGCTAATCCGGCGCACACGTTCAGCCAGCGTGGATATCCCCTGCTGCCAGCGCTGCCGGAACCCGTCATGTACGCTGCCATGGCCCACCAGCAGAATCGTCTCCCGCTCCGGATGCTTGGACAGCCCTCGCAGCTTGTCCCAGATCATAACAGCTATATCCGGATCGTCGTCGACCGGGTAGCCGTAATGCACCCTGGCCTTGACGGCAAAAGGTTCAAGGTCGGTCTCCTTCTCCGGCGCAGGCTTGGCGCCCAGCGCATACTCTATCTCATCGACATGTGTACTGCCGGAAGAAACAAACAAGGGGATCACAATAATATCTGTGACCCCTGCATGTTCCAAACTATCTATACCATCCTGAATCAAACGGCCTTCTACCAGCTCCAGAAAAGAAACCGCAACGGGCATCTCTTCCTCCAGCGCCACATGGCTTACAGCTTCCTCGACAATTGAAACCCAGGCCTGATCGCGGGAGCCGTGACTGATAATCAGTACGCCCGTCTTCATCAATTATCGTCCCAAACGTTCCAGCGTTAACTTGTATCCGTCATTCCCGTAGTTCAGGCAGCGCTTCACACGCGAAATCGTCGCAGTGCTGGCTCCGGTCTCCGCTTCAATCTGATTGTATGTAGACCCTTTGCCCAGCATACGCGCCACTTCCAGACGCTGCGAGAGGGATTGAATCTCATTCACCGTGCACAGGTCATCAAAAAACACATAGCATTCTTCCATATCTTTTAAAGTCAAAATGGCTTCGAATAATTGGTCTATACTTTTATCGTTTAGCTTCTTAAGCTGCATCGATTATCATCCCCTAAAAGTTTGGTCAGTGCTGACATCACTGATAAGATATCCTTCAAAAAAAAGAGTTCAAAAGCCTAAATGTAGTGACTATCTTGCCTCTACTATATTGTACTGGAGCACATTTTTCAAGCATTAACGGTTTCACGCTGTAAAGAACGAAATCGACGGACAAACGTCCACCCCACGCGCACAAAATTAATCCTGCATTCAGACTCCTACTCTGAATCCGCAAGATTTACCGCCTTAACTATAGTACTACATAAGCGCCGAAAATCAAGCATGGTCACGGTTTCTTCACTTCCGGCACGGGCGGGTGGGCATCCGCCCTTTTCCGCTGCTATCCCGGTAAACCGGGCGTTCGTCTATACCTTATGTTCGCCTATGACATACAGTATATCAAACCACTAACGAAGGAATGTGATGTTATGCCTGATCATTACTATAATCACTCCCGCCGGGGCGGGCGTTCGCTGGCCGAGCCGTATCCTTCATCGCCGTATCCCGGGATCAGTTCATATGCCCAGCCCCCCTTCTATGGGGAATCTGGAATGCTTCCTGCCCTAGGCACAGAAGCAGCCGCAGAGACGGCTCTGGCCGTCCCCGTTGCCGAAGCCGCTGCCGCCAAACCCGGCGGACTGCTCGGAGGACTTGGCAATCTTGGCAATCTTGGAAATCTCGCAAACATGGAGCAGATCAAGGGCATCGTTGACCGGCTGGGCGGCGTCGACGGCATTGTCAATTCCATGGGCAAGGTGCAGAAGGTCATGCAGGGATTTCAGCAGATGGCCCCGATGGTGAAGCTGGTCATGGGCAGCTTTGGCAAGAAGAAGGGCTCGGGAGCAGGCGAGCTGGCAGCTGAAGAAGACGCAGCACTCTACGGCCCCAAACGGCGCAAGAAGAGACGCTCAGGGTCACAGCCACGCAAAAAAACGGCTCCGAAGAGCCGGCGCAAATCCTCCCCCGCCTCCGTTAAACGCCGCCGCAAGTAGGCGGCGTTTAACGCTTTTGGCGAATAGCGTTAACGGTTCTGCCGTACATCGCTTCGCGGCATAGCTGCAAGCTCCAGCCTAAAAAGCGTACCTCTCAAGGTACGCTTCAGTCAAACCTGGCGCTCGATTAATGCTAATGTCCCCTTTACTTAAACCAGCCGCTGCGCCGGAACCAGCGGAACATGCCCACGCCGAGCACCAGCATCAGCAGCAGCACTCCAAAGTAACCGTATTTCCAGTCCAGCTCCGGCATTACCCGAAAATTCATGCCGTATATTCCGGCAATCAGGGTCAGCGGCATGAAGACGGTTGTGATAACCGTCAGGGTCTTCATGATCGAGTTCATCCGGTTGGAGTTGAGCGAGATGTAGCTGTCGCGCAGATCGGCTGTCATTTCCCGGTCCACTTCGATCATATCGGTCAGCTTCAGCAGATGATCATAAATATCGCCAAAGTAGATCCGCTCCTCGCCGTTGCTCTGCACATGCTGCGAATTGACGATCCGGTACATCAGGTCACGCATCGGCACGATCGTCCGGCGCAGCTTAAGCAGACGACCGCGCACATTGAATACCTGGCTCATGAGCTCTTCCACAGACTCGTTGCCGCCCTGGCTCTCCAGATCGGCAAGCTCATCCTCCAAACCGTACAAGCTTGGAAAATACCGGTCCACCAGCTTATCCATCACGGTATACGCAGCAGCCATCGGACCGCCTGACCAGCCTTTGCGGCTATGAATTTCCGCCTTTACCATCTGCCAGGCTTCATCCATCTCCGGTTTCTCCTGATGATGATAGGATACGAGGAAGCCTTTGCTGAGGAACAGGTCGATCTCTTCTGCTTCCAGCGTCCGCTCATTAAGCGCATGCAGCACAAAAAACTGCACATTCTCATAATAATCCAGCTTCGGGCGCTGCAGGATATGCATGCAGTCTTCAATCGCCAAGGGATGAAAATGAAAATAAGTATCCAGCAGCAGGGTCTCCTCCGCTGTAGGGGTGGAAAAATCGGCCCAAATCCAGGCATAATCCTCCAGGGTAATGTCCTGAAGCGGCAGATCCGTCAACACCTCACCCTTACGTGTAACTGCAAGCGTTCGTATCATATAAGTCCCCCGTCTATTGCATCTTCCACTGCTCAATCTTGCACCTAACCATTGTACAGCAAGAAGCGCCTTCCCCCCAAATGGTATACAGCTGTTCCCAGCCAACAAAAAAAGATGTCCGCAGCCATTCTTGGCTTCCGTGACATCTTGATATGCAGCCATGCTGCTGCTTAGAATATGATCTTAAAAATAATCCCTGCCAATACCGCGCTGATCGGAATGGTAATAAACCAGGTGATCACAATGCGTCCGGCGATTCCCCATTTTACAGCAGAGAAGCGTTTGGCTGAACCTACACCGAGAATAGATGATGTGATGGCATGTGTTGTACTTACCGGCAGATGCAGCAGTGTAGCCGAGAAAATAACGGAAGCGGCGGAAATATCGGCAGCGAAGCCGTTAATAGGCTCAATTTTGAAAATCTTCGTTCCCATGGTCTTGATAATCTTCCAGCCGCCAATGGACGTCCCTAGTGCCATGGATGTTGCCGCAGCGATTTTAACCCATAAAGGAACTTCCATGGTGTCCAGACGGCCTGAGGTCACGAGTGCAAAGGTGATAATCCCCATCGCTTTCTGGGCGTCATTGGTACCATGTGTGAAGGATTGAAGCGCCGCAGTAATGACCTGCATGGAGCGGAAGCCCTTGTTCACGGTATGCGGACTGCGTTTGGCGAAGATCCATTTCAGGATCGTCATGACAATATAACCAATGACAAAAGCAATCAGCGGGGAGAATACGAGCCCCTCGACGATTTCGATAAAGCCATGCCACTTGATATGCTCTGTACCGGCACCTACGTAGACTGCTCCAGCCAACGCACCGATAAGCGCATGAGAAGAGGAGGAAGGAATCCCCAGCCACCAGGTCACCAGATTCCAGATGATCGCGGCGATCAGTGTAGCTATGACAATATCTACCCCGTTGTCCAGCAGGGCCGGATCGGTGATGCTGCCCCCGATTTTTTTGGCTACCCCCGTAAACATCAGCGCCCCGATAAAGTTCATGGAAGCCGCCATAAGAATAGCCGTCCGTGGACGAAGCGCCCGGGTGGAGACCGAGGTGGCAATCGCATTAGCCGTATCGTGGAACCCGTTGATGAAGTCGAATGCAAGCGCTAGAACAATCACAAAACCTAGTACAAATATTGATGTTTCCATATTCCAGGCCCCTTATGAGTTGCGCATGATGATCGATTCCAGCATGTTCGCTACATCTTCGCATTTGTCGGTTGTAGTTTCAAGCCGCTCGTACAGCTCTTTGCGCTTAATCAGCTCAATCGGGTCTTTTACCGTTTCGAACAGGGCTTTGGTGCAGATGCGGAGTACTTCGTCGCCCTGGTTCTCCAGATCATTCAGACGGATGGTGTACTCGCGGATGGCCAGCAGCTTCTTCTGGGAGAGCAAGTGAACCGCTTTTTGAATTTCATAGGCGGACTGGCGGAGAATCTCTGCGAACTGCACGATATATTCGTCCGGGTCCAACAGGTTGTACATATAGAAACGTGAGGCTGAAGCTTCCAGACCATCAATAACATCATCCATACTTGTGATGAGGTCCATAATATCGTCGCGTTCCAGCGGTGTGATAAACGTCTTGTTCAATTCCTTGATGACGGTGTGCGTGTACGTGTCGCATTGGGATTCATATTTCTTCATCACCGCTGCGAAATTCTCGACATTATCCCGCAGAGTCGTAATATTCTGAGCGAAATAATCTGCCGCCTGGACAATGGTATCGGCCATATTTTCCAGTGTCTCAAAGAATATGTCCTTTTTTCTCAACTTCATTAGTTTAAACCCCTTTACATAAAATGCAGCCATTCATATGTAAACAGCATGAAAATGAATGACAACCCTTGTTATCTTATCATATCAATTGAAGGTATAGAAGTAAAAGAAACGAACTTTTTTACACTATAATAACAATTCCCTGTAATCGTGAAAATAATCATCCTAACGGCTTCTTTTGGCGTCCGTATCAGGTAGAACCTGGGATCGGTGCATATTCGATATGACTGCTGAAGGAAGGGCTGTTCGGCACAATCAGAATATGGGTAATTCCGGGATACATCAGCGCCTCTGTGCCGTCCTTCTTCACGAAGCGGATTACATCTCCAGGCTTGCGGGACCATCTTCCCTTCTGCGCTTGTCCACGTTGAAACAGCACGGCCTCCCCTCCCAGCTCGATGTCGATCTGCAGTCTACCCACATCGTCGAGCACTTTATGGTCAGCCCCCATCACCATTACATTGGCCGCCTCGACCGGATTTCCGTCATTCAGATCCAGATGCGGCTTGCCGTTCACCCAGCGCAGATAAGTCCTCCGCTCCGTGCTATATTTATACCCCACGGTATAGCTTTTCAGCAGAAAATTGACATTGAACTCTGCCGCTGCATCTCCCCCGGCCGGTAAATCATCAGGATCTGTGAAATGATACCCGGGAACCTCTATAGTTCCGGCGTATCCCAGCTTGTCCGCACCCTCACGCAGCTTGGCGGCATTGCTGTACAGATTATGCGGGGCTTTACGCTCCTTGTCGCGCCAGAAATAGGCTCCGGCTCTGCCGATCTCGTCCATGTCGTCCTTTTTACCCTTCTGGAGAATGGCATACGCCGCCTGACTCCCTCCCGCATGTACCGTCACGCCGCCATAGCTTTCACCGATGTCGATAAGATACGGGCGGATGCTGCGGATCGGCCCGATTTTGACCACGCCGGTATGGCTCTGAAAAATCCCGATCAGCCGCGTAATTCCGCCTTCAGCCAGCACCTCATACAGAATATCCGCCTCGCTGATTCCTGACTGCGGCCGTGCAGCCGGCGCATTGTTGATCATCACTGCCAAAGGACGGGGCAAAATGCTCTCTTCCAGCGGAAGCCCGGTCAGCCCGGAGGTGATCCCCCCGATCACAGGCTTGGCTTCCGGTGACGGATCAGCAGATACGGCAGGGGATGGCGCAAGGGTAGGCACTGCTGCAGGTGAAGGCGCAGGAACATTCTCCGCATCCTGATTTCCACAGGCAGAGAGCAGCAGGGCCGCAAGGAGACAGCCGGAGATTAGACGGGATGAATAACGGCTTAGGGTCATATGTATTTTTTCCTCCTAAAAGTTTTATGGAGCCTTGCTTCCTGATCTTTCTACGCAATAAAACTGGCTTCGTAAGCATGCGCTTAGTTTTATGGAGCCTTTCATCCTGATCCTTCTACGTAATAAAACTGGCTTCGTTCTTCCATTTAATCATAGCGGAGTCCATTTGTCTTGATTCCCGCATCAAGTGGAAACGGCTTCGCCGTCCTTTTAAGAAGGTATCCGTTTCAGGACATATACATTCATAAATTTTAAAAAGGACACAGCCCCTCTTCAGGCTGCATCCCTCATGTATCGTATGTGTAATTTAGTCAATCATCCAGCAGTTCAGGCTAAGCGTCCCGTATTGGTAGGCTTGAATCATGAGCTGTGCGCGCCTGCCTTCATCAGCTGTTCCCATTACATAGAAGATCGGCACAAAATGCTCCCGACCATAGCTGGGAACCGCATCGCGTACATGCGGCGCTTTTTTCTCATAAGCGAACAGTGCAGGCAGGTTCCATGCTTCAAGGCCGGCGGCTATCCAGGCATCGAAGTCAAGCGCCCATTGCTCAGGCTGGTCGTCCTGCTTCAGCAGCCGCAGATTATGAACCAGCCCCCCGCTTCCGATCAGCAGAACACCCTCATCACGCAGTGGAGCCAGCATCCTGCCGATATTATACTGCTCCTCCGGGGAACGCAAGGAATCGACAGACAAGGCCACTACAGGGATATCGGCAGCCGGGAACATCTTTTTCAGAATGACCCAGATTCCATGATCAAGCCCCCGTCCCAGCACCGGCTGGTGAGGAAGATTGTTCGCGGTAAAGAGTTCGGAGATTCGGCGGCTGAGTGCGGAATCCCCAGGTGCAGGATAGGTCAGCGAATACATCTCGTCCGGGAATCCATAGAAATCATGCAAGGTTTCGTGCTGTCCATCTACTGTAATCAACTGCTCAGGGCTGTCCCAATGCGCAGAAAAGATTACAATGCCGCGCGGTGTCCCCAGATCAGCCCCCAGCCGTTCCAGGAAACGGGTATATTCGTTATTCTCAAGGGCAAGCAGCGGAGAGCCATGTGCAATAAAAAATGCCGGTAATTTCATAGGGTGCCCACCTCCATAACCCAGTATATGGTCTGCACTTTTATTTTACCGCTTATTCTGAGTTAATGCGAGCGGAGGACAAACCCTAAATCATCCAGTTCTGCCATTCTTCCTGCACATGCTCCTGTTGATTCATCCAATCCTTGGTCCGTTTCAGCAACTGGGCCTGCGCCGGACCTGATGAGAAGGTATGATCCCCCTGAAAAATCACTTCTTTGTCGCAGCGGCCCTCCGGGCGTGTCCAGAACAGTTTCTGATAGAGAAAAGCGTAGTCCACAGGGATTACATCATCAGAAGTTCCGTGAATCACCAGCACATCGCCGCTGAATTTGCCGGCTTCCTGAAATGGCTGAAAAGCGGCAAGTGAGTTGAAATAGACCGGTGTAAACGAATAGCCGGAAAAATCTGATGAACCGCTCTTCACCGAACGGTCATAAGCTTCCCTGCCCACGATCTTTACGATATCATTGAACGGGTAGCCTACCGCCGCCCACAGGACCAGATTCTTGACCCGGCGGTCCCGCACTCCGGTGAGCAGGGCTACCGCACCGCCAAGACTGTGCCCGATCAGCGTCACACGCTGAGGATCTACATCGGCGGAGGTGATGCCATAGTCGAGAACGGCCCGGGTCTGGGCAATCATCGATTCCATGTCTTCACTGCCATAGTTCCCGCTGCTCTCCCCGCAGCCCACATAATCAAAACGGATTACCATATATCCGTCAGAAGCCAGCTCGCGGGCAGCCTTGACAAAAATCCGGTCGACTCCGATCCGGTTGCCGACGAATCCATGGCAGATCACCGCAAGCGGCACCCTTTCCTTGCAGCGTCCGGAGCTTCCCTTTTCCCTCGATGGATAATGGATGCTGGCTGTTAATTCTTCCCCGTGATGACGAATGATAATATTCCGTTCCATTGCTGAAGCCCTCCTCTAAAAAGGCACATTATTTTAAATTATAATTATCCCGATTAAATTAGTCAGATTAATATCTTCATTATACGTTTTGCTTTCCTATTGTCAACAAGCAGCAGGAATAAACAGCCGTGCAGGCTTAGCAAAAAGCCCCTTCTGCTCGGCATGGAGCAAAAGAGGCCCAGCACTGGAGGAACTGCACTTCATTTACTATTTATTCATAGCTTTCGTGAAACATATCATGCGTTTTCCGTCTGCCCTGCCAGCCTTCCAGGCCATTCTCAGGCGTATCCAGCTCAGAATCCCATAAGCTGAATCCGTCGGAATTGCCCCAATCCCCCACTTCACCTGCAAGCGGAGGCGCGAAGCCGTCACCCACGAATTTGCCTGTCTCTTCTCTGTTATCAGTATCCATAACGCTCCCTACCTTTCTTGAAGCCATAGTGGTGAAGCCGAACCATTAACAGTGTTCACTCTTCCAAACGGATTATTCATCCCGGGCAGAGAAATGCTTGTCCTTGCACACAACCGCCACCCAAACGTATACTCTAGGTTAAAGACCTATTTAGACCCACCACTGGAGGTTTATATTTTTACTATGAAAGTCAAAGCAATGATTAAGCAAAATAATGTACTGCGTGAGCAGATGACACCCTTCAACCGCTCTTATTATGAAGATATGCTGCTGGCGCTCCGTGCCAGCAAAGTAGACCCGGTCCGAACCGAGGAGCTGCTGCTGGAGGCGGCAGCGCTTCTGCTGGAGGGGCAGGGTAAAGGTAAAAATGCCAAACAGATTTTTGGCGAGCATCCTGAGGACTATTTCAAAGAGATTACCGGCAGCGCCTCTATCCCCAAAGTGCGCAGCAAGCTGAACCACTACCTGATGATTTCCTGTGCCGCACTGACAGGGCTGTTCAGTGTGTATGCCATCGCTGGCCTGCTCCTGTTATGGAGTACAGGGGAAGCGGGCCTGTTCGGCCGGATCAGTATATTTACAATTCTTGTCGTAGGTGCGGGGGCTATTGTCCTTATGGAGATGATCATGAGATGGATGTCCTCCTTATCCGAGGATGATGCGCCAAAGCCCAAGGCATTCGATATCAAGGCACTCGGAATTTATGTAGGCATTGCTATTCTAGTAGTATTCCTCGGTGTGTTTCTTGACAACCTGTTTCCGGTCATTTCTATCTCCCCTTGGGTAAGTCTGGTTCTCGCTGTGGCCGGGGGGCTTGGGTTAAAGGTAGTATTTTTCAGATCATAGATGTCAGGGTTCCAAGTTCAACTCAAACAGGGGGAAACGTCCATGAAAATGAAAACAATTCTTCTATCCGCCGCTATAACTGCTGTTCTGGGACTGCCTGCAGGGATTAACGGACATGTTCTGGCAGAGGGTGCAGCTACCGGAACCGCCGGAGCTTCCGCCCCTGCCCCTGGAAGCAAGGTGACCGCTGAAGCGGGCAGCAGTCATGCTGAAGCGGTATACAAGGCGGCTCTCCCGATGCTGGCCTCTTCCGCCAGACTTCCGGAGGCAGTCCGGTTCCTGAACAGCAATATCTATGCGGTCAGCCCTTATCAGGCAACCGTATTGACCCTGAAGCTGGAGAATCTTCATAAGGCTGCCATGAATACCTGGGAGAGCAAATTCAGCAGCAGCAGTGTTCAGCGGAAGCTGACCTCAGTCTACAAAGCAGGCATCAGCATGACCAAGCTGGCCGAGACCACCCAGGATGCTTCGTTGCGGGACCTGCTGAAAAGTGCAGGGGAAAGCGGCTATAAGCTGGAGACGGCTGAAGGCTCCTTTTTTCCGGTGATTGATTATGCGGCTTACCGCAAATATAAAGTTTACGTTACGAATGACATCCGTGATTATATTTCCATTATGGCTACGGAAGCAGACCTGCCCTCCTCCAAAGATAACGGACTGGTTATTTCCTGGGGGGATGTTGCCGCCCGGGCGCTGGCCCAGGAGGAGTTCATCCAGAGCCACCCCAAATCGAACCGTATTACGGCGGTGAAGGCCTTATATTCCCAATATGTAATCAATACCTTTTATGGACAAAACAATACCCCTCTTTTCCATTATGACAATCTGGAGATGGACCTGGAGGCACAGAAGGCATACAGCAGCATTCTCTCCAAGAGCAATGGCAGCAGCCCTTTTCTCCTGAAACTGGAGGGCTTCATGAAGCTGCTGAAAGAGAATGGCTATAAGCTGGATGATGGTGTTACTGATTATCTGAAGACTGAGGTACCTCAGTCTTAAATCCCCATAATATAGAAGGCCCGCCCCATAACTTACTGGGACGGGCCTTTTTCGTCTGTATGCAATGGATAGAGGATTAGATCAGCATATTAAATAAGTTGGGATCCTTATTGATTTCCAGATAATCCACACCTTTTTGCTTCATCCGTTCAATGAGCGGGGTGTAATCCTCTTTATGCTGAAGCTCAATTCCGACCAGCGCCGGACCGTTCTCCTTTTCATTCTTCTTCGTATATTCGAAACGTGTGATATCATCTCCGGGTCCAAGCACCTCAGCGAGGAACTCGCGCAGGGCACCGGCGCGCTGCGGAAAGTTAACCATGAAATAATGCTTAAGACCTTCATAGATCAGCGACCGTTCCTTGATCTCCTGCATCCGGTCAATATCATTGTTCCCGCCGCTGATGATACAGACCACCGTTTTGCCGCGGATTTGGTCGCGGTACAGATCAAGCGCCGCGATGGGCAGCGAGCCTGCAGGCTCCACAACAATCGCATTCTCGTTGTACAGCTCCAGAATGGTCGTACAAGCCTTGCCCTCCGGCACCTTAACCACATCGTCAAGGCGGCGGGAGCAGATATCATAAGTCAATCCGCCCACTCGTTTCACGGCAGCTCCATCGACAAATTTATTAATCTCTTCCAGGGTGATCACTTCTCCGCGCTTCAGCGCTTCGCTCATCGAGGCCGCGCCGGAAGGCTCAACGCCAATAACCTTTGTAGAAGGGCTCACCGTCTTCACATAGGTGGCAACACCCGCTGCCAGGCCGCCTCCGCCAATGGTAACAAACACAAAGTCAGCGGGCTTGTCCAGGCTCTCCATAACCTCCATCGCAATCGTACCGTTTCCGGCGATAATCCGCGGTTCATCGAACGGATGAATCAGTGTCATACTATGATCAATGCATGCCTGCAGCGCCTCATCATAAGCATCATCGAAGGTGTCGCCCTTTAGAATGACCTCAACATACTCGCCGCCGAACTTCCGGACCTGCTTAATCTTTTGATTAGGAGTGGTGGTTGGCATATATATCTTCCCTTTAATGCCCAGAGCCTTGCAGGAGTAGGCTACACCCTGCGCATGGTTCCCCGCGCTTGCACAGACAATGCCCTTGGCTCTATCCTCTGCAGACAAGCTGCGGATCATATTATAGGCACCCCGGATCTTGAAGGAGCGGACAATCTGCAGATCCTCACGTTTCAAATACACATTACAGCCGTATCTGGCCGACAGCACCGTATCCAACTGCAAAGGGGTGCGGACGATAACCTCCCGCAGCACATGATGCGCACGCACAATATCTTCCATTCCTACGATCCGGTCTTCGCCTTCTCTCATTTTCCCTCGCCTCACTGTCTCTAACTTATCAATTTGCTTCTTGTAACATACTCTTCCGGGGACATTTTTTCAAGCATTGTCCTCTCCGGGTTAGTACACTTTGAATCTGGATACCGTGTGCAGCAGGTTCGCCGGGCTGTGCTTGATCTCTTCCATCTCGGCAACGCCTGCGTAATCTGCTCTACACTCTCAGCGGGCTGAAGCCGTTCGCGGATCTTGACGCTGATTATCCCTTTACCGTTTCACTCCAAAAGAGCATAACTTAACAAGCGTTTACCTTTGTAAACGCCCAAATCGAAGCCGGTTTATTGGATTACACAAGAATATAAGCCCATTTATGTTAGGTTTTATATTAGGAAGGCTGACACAATTAATTAAGAGGGAGGTTGTGGAGAAAAAATTAAGGTGGGGTTATAACAGAGGCGTTGTACCACCGCAGGCATTGTATTGCTTTTTCTCCAAATAATAGCCTGCGGCGTAAACGACCTGCTGTTCCATTCGAGCATGTCCAAGTATGCTGGTGCATCTGATAGAGAGAATAACTGCGAAGGCGGTATAATGCGTAGAGTGCTTCCACGCTCCCTTTTAGGATGCGGAGTTTGCGGTCCGATACAGCTGTGCACGCGTTGGCCATAGCTCTTCGGCTGCCAGCCTGCTGCCGGCTGCACCTGATCTTTTTTTCACTTGGGCGACGTTGCTTCGGGTGTATTGATTAATCAGTTCGTCGAGTACCATCGATTGATGAAGCACAGCCGGATGATCCAGATCGTACTTGTATTGCAGATTGTTCAAATCTCGCCGGGCTTGTTCCAAAGTTTGTTTCAAACAGTCCTGTTCTCTCACTTCTATCCCTCCTCTTTTAGTATTTTAGAGGGCTATGTCTTTTTCGGGGTGAAAATTTTTTCAGATAATTTTTGGAAGAATTGAAAAAAGACCAGCCAAGGACTTGCCAAGGAATGGTCTTTTTTCGAGCAATATCGTCTACTCCAGAACTATAGTAATAGATTAACCCCCATGATTATCGGACATAATGACGAAGGAATGTGAGGTACCCGAATGAATTGGAACAACAAGCACCAGGGCAAAACTAGCTACGACCAATAGAGATGCCAATTTTCTTTTCATGTTCTTCTTCCTCCTCTTTTAATAGGTTCTGATATCTATGTTGTATTTCATGGGGTGCAAATGCTCTATATCTCTCAAATAACCTCACACAGGCGAGAATACGGGTTTCGTTGTTGATGAGAGATGACGTGAACAGACTAGACAATAAGTATTCAAAACCTATCTGGTATAGGCTTTGTTTCAGATAGTACAGGGCCACTCCGTATAGAAAACGGGCGTGCTGCTCAGAGACCACTTGCTTCGTATATACACCCACAGCCTCTTGATATTTTATCTGCATGTAGCCGTTGATTTCAGAATTAAAATACTGCAGGATGTGATCCACATTGAGATCAAACAGATTGGCCGCCTCTGTAATATTTAATAAGCCGACCAGAAGCTCATCCTTGTTCTGTTCAATATAGAAAACATAATCAGCTAGTACACTTTCATCCCCGCGCATCAGCTTGGATACGTAGATGTTGGCCTGTGCCCATCCTTTATACAGTTTCAGCCAATGCAGGGTGTCCTCATCGGTTTCTTTGACCCAGCTCAAGTCTTCATAGGCGTATGTGTATTGGATTCCCTGCTCATAATCGTTCCTGGAATCGCAGACGCTCCCGCGAAGCAGATAAGAGAAGGCCAGATATACAAACATCGGTTTCTTAGGTTTCTTAGGCTGCTCCCGTTTCGCCCTCGCCGGCTGTGGTATCGTAAAAAGCTGGATTCTTGCCAGCCGTTCCATCTCCTCGGCTATCGGTTCCACTTTGTCCCAACGCCTGAGCGAACGGTAGGTATTCGCCAGATCCCGTAGCGCATCAAGCTGATCGATTTCGTCAAGCCGGTCTACAAAAGGCTCAAACTGGAGCGCACACTGGAGGTTGTCCTCCTGATTATCGCTTAGCCGAAGTGTAAACAGGCGATACTGGCAAAAGGCCAGGCGTTCGGAATGCTGCCTCCTCTCACTGAGGGCAACGCTCTCATAGATCAAGACTGCTGCGGCGCGCCTGCCTTCCACGAAGAATTCCTCAGCTGTCTCAAACAACAAAGGGGAATAGGTCAGATTGTCCAGGAGCAGCGGCAGAATCCGCTTGATGCAATCGAGCTTGTCCAACTCTGCACAACGATAGAGAAAGGGTCTGACTCTTCGCCAGTTGGGTACGGCTTCAACCATACACTCCTGAATATACTGCTCGTAAAAATGTCCTTTGGGCAAGCCGAGGACAGCAGTCATACGGTCCAGCTGATCCACGCCCATAATCCGGTTACCCTTTAGAATAGAACTCACGGTACCTGCATTAAGCCCCGCAAGCCTTCCCAATTGGCTGAAGCTCAGAGCCTCACGTTCGATAAAACGCTCCAGCTCGGTGCGAATCGTGGTTGCATGGTTCAAAAAAAACACCCCTTAGACCCGCTTCACAATGGCGAAATTTCCCGATGTAACTTCGCTAACATTTGATAATATTTACTAATATATTGCAAATATAACCACATTTCTCCGTCAGGTCAATTCTTTTTTTTGCATTCTTCTTTTTTCTGCATTATGTTATATAATGCGCCATTTTTCGCGTGGAATTTTTACATAAAAGCACAAAAAATCACAGCCGGATCCGGCTGTGATTTGTATTTCAGTGTTCATCCCTACTGCTTCAACATCCACTTTAGCAGATCAGGTACGCTCGCCCATAGACGGGAGTGCATAATGACATATTCGATCGCTTCATTGGAATCACCCATTCCGACAAAATCAGGAAGGTTATGCGGCAGCCGCTTCACACCCAGCAGATAATCGGGCACATGCTTGTTCACACCCCGTGCCACGCGGTAGAGCATTTTGAGCTGGGAGGTGATTCCGTTCTTCTTGTATTCCAGAATGATGCGGTCATAGGCATAAGCGGCAGCAGCATCATCCTTGCCGTACTTCTCCAGCACCTGCTCAGCCTGCTCCAACTGGTTGCTGTACAGGTATACGGCAGCAAGCAGATAGCGCGCACCGGTATTATCTTCCGTATTCAGCTCTAGAATATGCTCCAGAATTTGCGCTGCTTCTTTGGCATTTCCGCCAAACCAGCAGGATTCAGCGTAGCTTTTACAAATCCGGATGTACGGGCGGGTCTCATGAAGACCCCAGAAGTGCCCCTTATTCTTCTCAAAAAAGAGTTCACCCAGCTCTCGTTCACCTGCAGCGATCCCCGCTTTGAGATGAGCCCGTGCATCTTGTTCATTCTCCGATTCTTCAGCCAGGATCAGATAGGCGTCTGAGCTGTCTGGATACAGGTCCAGCGCAGCCTGCGCCAGCTGTATTCTCCGTTTGGAGGACGTTGCTTCCATGGCTTTGTACAGCAGAGCCTGGGCTTTATCCTTGGGTGTGCCCGGACCGTTCATTGCCAAAAGCTCATCCGCCTCGCCGCCCATGCCATACTCCTCGATATAGTTAAGCATTTCTTTGACCTTGCGAGAAATTGTAGCCGTTGTGACCTCATATTTATCGGCGAGATCCGCCTGCGTAATATTGAAGCCGTACTCCTCAGACAGCAGATACTCAATTGCCGCACAGAAGGAGCCTGTCTTCTTTACAGCAGGTCTGGTCTGGCGGGAATACCCGTTCCATAGCACCAGAGCTTCAAAAATCAGCTCCCGCTCGTATTGATTTCTCATACTCTCGATAAGCTGCAAAGCCAGCTGTTCGTGAGCCGGGTGCTCCCATTTCAGTTCACGAGCCACCATCTTCTTCAGCTTGGTCAGGGTAAGCTTGTTCTCAGGCCGAATTGCGGTTTCCTGGACTGCCTCTTCCATTTCCGGCAGCGAGGCTGCAGCCTCTTGCGCGGCCGCTTCCCCCGTTGTTACCAGCCGCAATATGGATTCTACTGCAGAGGATTCCTTGTCCAGGCAGCATCTCTTATATTTTTTCCCGCTTCCGCATGGGCACAAGTCATTTCTTCCAACCTTACTCAAAAGTAATTCCCCCTTAAATCTGTAACTAACCATTCGCATGAGCGTATTGCTGCTTTAGCACTACAGGTATCATTTCCGGGCACGAGGCATTCTATATGACTTGCATTTCTAATGATTTAAAAAAGGCCTTTCCTGAAAGGAAAGACCCTTTATCTGTATATATCCGCACATTTTTCCCCCGTACGAGTTGTATTATAGCACTTCTTCTATCACTTGTCAGTCCTTTTTTAGGACTAATAGCGTAAAAGGGTTCTCTAATACAGTTCTTTGTCCTCAGACCAATGCCTTCATAGCGATGTCGGTGCGGCTGTGCATTCCGGGAAATGAAATCTTTGCCGCACTGGCATATGCTGCTGAACGCGCTTCGGCAATGCTGGCTCCCATGCCAACGACGCCCAGCACCCGTCCGCCATTGGTCACCCATGTCCCATCTTCCGTACGCGCAGTACCGGCATGAAAAACCAGCTCATTGGCGCGGTCCCCGAGTCCTGAAATCGGCACTCCTTTTGGATAAGGGCCCGGGTATCCTTCGGAAGCCAAGACTACACATACCGCGGCTTCCTCGCTCCATTCAATCTCGATATCTGCGAGTCTTCCCTCGGTTACAGCAAGGAGGATCTCCAGCAGATCACTCTTTAATCTTGGAAGCACGACCTGTGTCTCGGGATCGCCAAAGCGTGCGTTAAATTCAATGGTCTTCGGTTTGCCCTCCGGAGAGATCATCAGACCGGCGAACAAGACGCCGCTGAATGGGCGGCCTTCCGCTACCATTGCCCGCGCAGTCGGCTTGATAATCGTTTCCACGGCTTCCTGAATAATGGCCTCGTCAATATGCGGCAGAGGTGAATAGGTACCCATTCCGCCTGTATTGGGACCTTTGTCATCGTCAAATGCAGGCTTGTGGTCCTGTGCAGCAGCCATCGGACGCACAGTTTCTCCATCAACAAAGGCAAGAATCGACATTTCCTGCCCGGCCAGAAACTCCTCAATGACCACCTGTGCACCGGCTTCCCCAAACACCATGGTCACCATAATATCCTGCAAGGCAAGCTCCGCTTCTTCACGGGAATAGGCCACGGTTACGCCCTTTCCAGCCGCCAGCCCGTCCGCTTTAATGACAATCGGCAGGCCCTGGCTGCGTAAATAGGCGAGTGCAGCCTCATAATCGCTGAACTTCTCATAGGCTGCGGTAGGAATACTGTATTTATGCAGGAGGTCCTTCATAAAGGTCTTGCTGCCTTCAATTTCTGCCGCATTCTTGCGTGGGCCGAATACAGGAATATCTTCGGCTTCAAATGCATCGACTATGCCAGCAGCAAGCGGATCATCCGGTCCGATAACCACATAGTCAATGTTCTTGTCCTTGGCAAAAGCGGTCAGCTTATCGAACTCGAACACGTCGATCGGTACACATTCCGCAAGCTGTGCAATCCCGGCGTTGCCGGGTGCACAGTAGATTTTGCCGGCTTTGGGACTGCGGGACAGGCTCCAGATGATAGCATGCTCCCGGCCGCCCCCGCCCACTACTAAAATATCCATTGAAATGAGTCCTCCCAGCGTTCTAGTGTTTGAAATGGCGAACGCCGGTGAAGACCATGGCAATACCATATTCGTTAGCAACCTTGATGGACTCCTCGTCCTTGATGGAACCGCCTGGTTGAATGACTGCGGTTATCCCTGCTTTTGCTGCCATTTCCAGCGTATCGCCCATCGGGAAAAAGGCATCGGATGCTAATATGGAGCCTTTGGCTTTCTCCCCGGCCTGCTCGATGGCAATCTTCGCTGCACCGACACGGTTCATTTGGCCTGCGCCTACGCCGACTGTCATATCATCTGCCGCCAGCACAATCGCGTTAGACTTCACATGCTTAACGACCTTCCAGCCGAACAGCAGCTGCTTCAATTCTTCATCTGTTGGCTTGCGGGTAGTCACTACCTGCAACTCCTCAGGATTGACGGAATGCACATCGCTCTCCTGAACGACCATGCCACCTTCAATAGAGGTCACCACAAAGCTCGATTTGCGCGCTGCAGCCGTGCTGAGATTGCCGAGTTTGAGCAGCCGGATGTTCTTTTTCTTCGTGAGAATTTCCAGCGCTTCGTCGGTAAAGCCCGGGGCCAGCACGATTTCCAGAAAAATATCCTTCAGCATATTGGCCGTATCGGCATCAATAATCCGGTTCGCGGCTACAATCCCGCCAAAGATGGAGGTTGGATCGGCATTATAGGCTTTTTGATAAGCCTCATATACGCTTGCCCCTACGCCTACGCCGCAAGGATTCATGTGCTTCACTGCCACAACAGCCGGCTCTTCGAACTCCTTCACAATCTGCAGAGCCGCGTTGGCATCATTGATATTGTTGTAGGAGAGCTCTTTGCCGTGAAGCTGCTCGGCAGCCGTGAGTGTATCCTGGGCAGCCAGAGGTTTGCGGTAGAAGGCAGCCTTCTGATGCGGATTCTCCCCGTAACGCAGATCCTGAATCTTCTCGTAGGTTACCGTATAGCGCTCCGGCAGCGGTTCACCGGTCACATTCGCCAGATAATCGGAAATCAGGGCATCGTAAGCCGCCGTGTGGCGGAACACTTTTGCCGCAAGACGTTTGCGGGTCTCGAGAGTCGTATCTCCGCCTGCGCGTACTTCCTCAAGCACGGTAGCATAATCAGCTGCATCCACTACCACACTGACAAAGGCATGGTTCTTCGCCGCCGAACGCAGCATCGTCGGTCCGCCGATATCGATGTTCTCGATCGCTTCCTCGTAGGACACATCCGGTTTGGCAATCGTCTCCGCGAACGGATAGAGATTTACCACGACCAGATCGATGTAGTCCAGACCCAGCTCCTGCATCTGACGCGTATGCTCCTCGTTGTCACGAACCGCCAGAAGGCCGCTGTGTACAGCCGGATGCAGTGTTTTAACACGTCCATCCATAATTTCCGGAAAGCCCGTCACATCAGAAATGCCGATGACCGGTACGCCTTCTTTGGCCAAAAGGGTGCTAGTGCCGCCTGTGGAGATGATTTCTACGCCCAATGCAGACAACTCGCGGCAAAAATCCACGATGCCCTGTTTGTCCGATACGCTGACCAGCGCTCTTTTGATACTCACTTTGAATAGTCCCCCTCCGGATGATGCTGAATTTAGTTACAGGTGAATCGGTACTGAAGCACTGCTATGTGAAAATTGGCCTTAGCTTTATTAGTTGAACTTTAGATAATCCCAATGGGTTCTGGTCGTAACTGCAGGGAATGTATGGATTTCTATCCGCACAACAATATTCGCACATAACCCTCCTGCTGCTCGACATCTGCTCCCCGCTTGTGCAATATTTCCCGAGAAATATCAGAACAGGTCAGGCTCGTCTGAGAAAGTCGATTCATGCGCTTATGAAGCTGCCTCTAGGACACATCCCGGACCAATATGCTATCTGCGGATAATGGTCTGTCTGCCCTCCAGCGTAACCTTCCCCTCAGCCAATGCACGCACAACCTCGGGATACAGCTCATATTCGATTTTATGGATGCGTTCTGCCAGCGATTCCGGCGTGTCGCCAGCATTGACGACCACACTGCGCTGGGCAATAACCGGACCGGTGTCCATCCCTCCATCGACAAAATGCACGGTGACTCCGGTCAGCTTGACGCCATACTCCAGAGCCTGGCCAATAGCGTCCTTACCGGCAAACGCAGGCAAAAGCGAAGGATGAATGTTAATAATCCGTCCTCCATAAGGTTCAAGCAAAACCGGGGTAATCAGCCGCATGTATCCGGCCAGCACAATCAGACCGATATCCCGGCGCTTCAGTTCAGCTACAATCTCGGCCTCATATAGCTCACGGCTTGCAAAATCCTTCGGCCGCAGCAGGAGGGAGGGAATACCCGCCTCCTCTGCCCGCTTCGCCACAGGTGCTTCCGGCTTGTCGGACACAAGCAGCTCAATACGGCCTCCTCCAAGCAGTCCTGCCCGCTCCGCCTCTGCCAGTGCGGCAAAATTGCTGCCCTGCCCAGAGGCAAAGACAGCGATCCGGCTCCACTGCATCAGACTTCAGCTCCCGTAAAGGTAACGATGCGATCCCCTTGCGTTACTGTACCAATCCGGTAAGCTTCTTCCCCGGCAGCCTTCAGCAGCTCCAGTGCACGCTCCCCATCAGCTTCAGCTACAACCATCACCAGACCTACACCCATATTAAAGGTGGTGAACATATCGCGGTTGCTCACATTGCCCTTCTTCTGCATCAACCCGAAAATCGGCAATATCGGCCAGGAGCCGTAGTTGATGTCTACATTCACATGGTCCGGCAGTACGCGCGGAATATTCTCAATGAACCCGCCTCCGGTAATATGCGCCATACCTTTGACCGGAAGCTGCTCCAGCAGTGCCAGCAACGGCTTCACATAGATCTTGGTAGGTGCAAGCAGCACATCTACCAGCGGAGCGCCCAGCTCTGGAACCACAGCGCTCAGTTCATAGCCGTCTTCCTCCAGCAAAAGCTTACGCACCAGCGAGAACCCGTTGCTGTGCACCCCACTTGAAGCCAGACCAATGACTGTATCTCCAGGCGCAATGTCCGCACCTGTTACCAGCTTGGCCTTATCCGCCACACCCACCGTGAATCCGGCGATATCATATTCGCCTGCTGAATACATACCCGGCATCTCCGCAGTCTCGCCGCCGATTAGCGCACAGCCTGCCTGATGGCAGCCTTCAGCGATCCCGGCAACAATGGCCTCGATCTTCTCCGGCACCACCTTGTCGCAGGCCAGGTAATCGAGGAAGAACAACGGCTCTGCACCCTGTACTACAATATCATTCACACACATGGCTACGGCATCAATACCAATCGTGTCGTGGCGGTCGGCCGCGAAAGCAATTTTGAGCTTCGTGCCCACCCCATCGGTTCCCGATACGAGCACCGGCTCTTCATACTTGTCTTTATTGAGACCAAAGAGCGCTCCGAAGCCGCCCAGCTCCGTCATAACTTCCGGACGGTACGTGCGCTTCACATGCTTTTTCATGCGTTCAACCGCTTCATTGCCAGCCGCAATATCCACTCCGGCGTTTTTGTAAGCTTCTGACACTTGGTACACCTCATTTGAATTAGTTTAGAGCGCGTGTGGTCGGGGCGGCAGGGATTTGAAGCTGGGGTGGTTATTATCGTGATTACAAGGAATGTTTGGACTTCCGATTGCTGTTATGGTTGGATTTCTTGATTTGAACCGCTCTTCGCGGTAGAAATCCACCCATAAAGGCAAGCGCTACGCTTCTCCAGTTCCAAACTTCCTCTCCATCACTCCAACCACCGGGTTCAAACCCGGCCGCAAGCCGAACTTACGCGGCTTGCACAGGGCAGTCAGTCGGCGCTCTTGGCGAAGCCAAGCGCCTCCTTTAGCGAGAGCACCCCCGCTTTTGCGAAGCAAACAGGACGGGGGCTTGAGCCTTTGGTGTTGCCGCACGAGGCGAAGCCGTGCGCTCCTCGGGCGAGAGCACCCCCGCTTTTGCGAAGCAAACAGGACGGGGGCTTGAGCTCCTAGGCCCGGCGAGGCAGCATGACGCCAGGGCGCGGTACGCCGTTAAGCGTGTCCGCAGGACAAAGCGGGCACCCGCACCCACGCCCTCTTAGAAAGTTAAAAGCAAACTCCTACCGCCAAACTTTCGGGTGGCCGGAGGGCAGCGCCCTTCGGAATCCCCCTTTGCAAGGGGGACTTAGGGGGATGAACCCATATTAACAAGAGCATCCGTCCTTCTCTTCCCCGCCGAAATCCACCTGCGTCGGGTAATCATTATCGAAACAGGACAGGCACAAACCGCCTTTGTAATCCCCGCTGTTATACCCGCCGATGGACTGAATCAGGCCCTCCGGGGAGAGGAACGCCAGCGAATCGGCATTGATCTCTTCACACATTTCGGCAATCGTCTTGTAAGAGGCGATCAGCTCGCGGCGGTCCGGTGTATCGATGCCGTAGAAGCAAGGATTCTTGAATGGCGGTGAAGTAATCCGCACATGGACTTCGGTTGCTCCGGCTTCACGTAGCAGGTTGACGATCCGGCGCGAGGTAGTGCCGCGTACGATGGAATCGTCGATCATGACTACGCGCTGGCCTTCAACGACGCGGCGGACTGCGCTCAGCTTCATCTTTACGCCCTGCTCACGAAGTTCCTGGCTGGGCTGGATGAAGGTCCGGCCCGTGTATTTGTTCTTGATGAGGCCAAGCTCATAAGGAATACCCGTCTGTTCTGCAAAGCCGATGGCTGCTGAGATACTGGAGTCCGGTACCCCCGTTACGATGTCTGCATCCACGAACGCTTCCAGGGCCATACGGCTGCCCATCCGCTTACGGGCGGAGTGCAGGTTGGATCCGTTCAGATCGCTGTCGGGACGGGCGAAATAAATATATTCCATGGCACACAGTGCTTTGCGCTGCGGCTCAGCGAACCGGTCTTCCTTGAAGCCGTTCTGATCAAGTACCAGCAATTCGCCGGGCTCAATGTCACGGACGAACTGAGCACCAATGACTTCCAGTGCGCAGGATTCCGAAGCGAAAACATAGGCTTCCCCTACACGTCCCATCACTAGCGGGCGGAGGCCATGCGTATCGGATGCTACGATCAGCTTGTCGTTCGTCATCAGCAGGAAGGCAAAGCCTCCCACGAGCTGCTTAAGCGCATCTTTGGTCGCTTCGACAAAATCCTTCTGCGACCTCGCAATCAGATGCGCCAGGACTTCCGTGTCACTTGTGGTCTGGAAAATCGAGCCGCCCTGCTCCAGCTGTTTGCGGATCAGCGGCTCATTGACGATGTTCCCGTTGGTGGCGATCGCCAGATCCCCGTCACGGTATTTAAAGACCAGCGGCTGCGCATTAGTCAGCCGGCTGTCGCCACTGGTGGAATAGCGCACATGGCCAATGGACATATTGCCGATCAGAGAGGCGATTTTGTCCTTGTCGAACACTTCTTTGACCAGTCCCATACCCCGGTGATAGTTGAAGTCACGTCCATCCGCCACGCAGATGCCCGCACTCTCTTCTCCCCGGTGCTGCAGAGCGTGCAGGCCGTAGTACGACATGGAGGCGGCCTCCGGGTGTCCAAAGACCCCGAAGACGCCGCATTCTTCTTTTAGCGTGTCAAAAATATCTCCCGAGCCCGTTCCTTCGTTGTAAAAGTCGCCGGTCCACAGGATAGGGGTCTCCTGCTTGTTCCCGGTCTTTATTTCATAAGACATGGAATAGCATCCTCCCAAGTGATTTTTAATGCCTCTACAGCCTCATCCAGTGCGGATGCGCCGTCCAGGGACACACGAAGTCTATCGCCACCGACGGTTCCGATGATTTCTACCGGTACACCGTAAGCAGCTACCGCTGCTTTCAGCTCTTCCGCACGGTCAGGTGCCGATGTCAGCACAATGCGGGACTGGCTCTCGCTGAACAGCGCCACATCCGGGCGCAGTCCGCCAGCGGACAGCTTCACATTTGCGCCAATCGAACCGCTGATGCAGCTCTCCGCCAGTGCTACAGCTAAACCGCCTTCCGAAAGGTCATGCGCCGAGCGGACCAGACCGCTACGGATGGTGCCGAGCACAGCATCCAGCAGCTTTTGCTCTGTAGCCAGATCCAGTTCTGGCGGACGTCCTTCAGTCAAGCCATGTACGGCATACTGGAACTCACTTCCGCCAAGCTCTGCTTTGGTTACACCCAGCAGCAGAATAGCATCACCTTCTTGCTTGAAGGCTTGTGTAGTAATGTGATCGGTATCTTCAACCAGTCCCACCATACCGACAACCGGGGTAGGATAGATGGCGCCGGCAGCATTTTCGTTGTACAAGCTGACATTTCCGCCGATAACCGGCGTATCCAGCACACGACAGGCTTCAGCCATACCGTCTACCGCCCGTTCCATCTGCCAGAAAATCTCCGGCTTCTCCGGGCTGCCAAAGTTTAGGTTATCCGTAATCGCCAGCGGCTTCGCCCCGGAACAAACGATGTTACGCGCTGCTTCACTTACCGCGATACGTCCGCCCACTTCAGGGTCCAGATAGACATAACGTCCGTTGCAGTCTGTAGTCATTGCCAGGCCTTTGCGTGTGCCGTGAATCGTTACCACTGCCGCATCCGAGCCTGGGCGCACCGCTGTGCTGGTCCGTACCATATAATCATATTGGTTATACACCCATGCTTTGCTTGCCACTGTCGGTGAAGCCAGTATAGTGTGCAGTGCACCGCCAAGATCAGTTACCTCGACATAGCGCAGCGTGTCAACACTGGCGTTCTCCTCATAGTAGGCAGGAACTGCAGATGGTTTTTTATAGATCGGGCATTCATCCACAAGAGCCGTTACGGGCATATCGCCAACAACCTCGCCGTGATGGAACAGCTTCAGACGTCCGTCATCCGTTACCTTGCCCACCTTGCGGCAAATGACACCCCAGCGGTCAAAAATCTCTTGTGCCTGTGCCTCATCCTTAGGCTCTACCACAAACAGCATCCGCTCTTGTGATTCAGAGAGCATCATTTCGTAAGGCGTCATACCGTCTTCACGCTGTGGCACCTGGTCCAGATAGAGTTCAAGACCATTGCCCGCTTTACTTGCCATTTCAGCACTGGAACAGGTCAGTCCGGCTGCGCCCATATCCTGAATGCCAAGCACGATGCCGCTGTCGATCAGCTCCAGGCAGGATTCCATGACCAGCTTTTCCATAAACGGATCACCGACCTGCACTGCAGTCTTCTTGGCTTCCGATTCTTCACTCAGCTCCACGGAGGCAAAGGTTGCCCCGTGAATTCCGTCGCGTCCGGTAGGCGGACCAACGTAAAACACCGGATTGCCCACACCTTTAGCGACACCGCGCTGGATTTTATCATGATCAATGAGTCCGACACACATCGCATTGACCAGCGGATTGCCGTCATAGCTGTTGTCGAACATAATTTCGCCGCCCACTGTAGGAATTCCGATACAGTTACCGTAGCCTGCGATACCGGATACCACATGCTCGAACAAATATTTAACCCGGTCACTTTCGAGCTTACCGAAACGCAGGGAGTTCAGCAGAGCTACCGGTCTTGCTCCCATCGAGAAAATATCGCGGATAATCCCGCCCACCCCTGTCGCCGCGCCCTGATAAGGCTCGACCGCCGACGGATGGTTGTGACTTTCGATTTTGAATACAACCGCCTGGTTGTCACCGATGTCTACGATACCCGCACCTTCACCAGGTCCCATCAGTACACGCGGCCCGCTTGTAGGGAAACGTCCCAGCAGCGGTTTGGAGTTCTTATAGGCGCAGTGCTCGGACCACATTACGCTGAAGACCCCGATTTCTGTATAGTTTGGCTTGCGGCCCATGAAAGAAGTGATGAGCTCATATTCGCTGTCCGACACACCGAATTGACTGTAGATTTTCTGCTCCGCGATTTGCTCTGCGGTCGGCTCCTTAGCGGATACTTGCTGCGTCATAACGATCCCTCCATGTCTTGAGAATGGATGTGAACATCCGTTTGCCGTCTTCCGAACCCAGCAGGCTGTTCGCCGCGCGTTCCGGGTGAGGCATCATGCCAACCACATTGCCCTGCACATTGCAAATTCCCGCAATATGTTCCACAGAACCGTTAGGGTTATCGCTATAAGTGAAGACGATCTGATTGTTAGCTTTTAGTCCGGCCAGAGTCTCTTCATCGCAGTAGTAGTTGCCTTCACCGTGTGCGATTGGAATGACGATCTCTTCATCCTTCGCATAATCAATAGTAAACGGGGTAGTGTTATTAACCACCTTAAGCACCGAATCATGACAGCGGAACTTCATCGACATGTTGCGGCGAAGTGCTCCCGGCAGTAAGCCGGCTTCGGTCAAAATTTGGAACCCGTTGCAGATGCCCAACACATATTTGCCCTGTTCTACCGCTTTGGCCACTTCGGCCATGACCGGAGCAAACCGGGAAATCGCGCCGCAGCGCAGATAATCACCATAAGAGAAACCGCCTGGTACAATAATGCAGTCATAGTCGGACAGATCCGTCGCCGTATGCCACACGTAATCTACAGGCTCACCCAGGCTGTCTTCTACAGCTTTGTAGCAGTCAATGTCACAATTGGAGCCCGGAAAGACAAGTACAGCAAATTTCATGACTTTTAGTCCTCCAATTCGTAGCGGTAATCCTCGATCACCGTGTTGGCCAGCAGCTTTTCGCACATTTCTTTAAGGCGTCCTTCCGCTTCAGCGCGGTTATCAGTATCCAGGGTCAGTTCCATATACTTGCCGATCCGCAGGCTCTCCACTTCCTGAAAACCTACGGAATGCAGCGCTCCTTGCACGGCTACACCTTGGGGATCGAGCACACTTTTCTTGATGGTGACATAGACTGTCGCTTTTAACATACGCTTGTAGTTCCTCCTAAAATTTAATGAGCTTGACTTGGCGCAATTATGACCACTTACAATCTATAAAGACTTGCCGGTGAGACGATGATAAATGTCCAGATAACGGCGTGTTGTTTCTTCCACTACTTCAATAGGCAGCGGGTCGGGTGTGCTGTTCTTATCCCAAGAGGATGCGGACAAATAGGTCCGGACCGGTTCCTTATCCATGCTGTCGATCTCAATATCCAGTGCGTAGTTATGCTTGGCCCAGAAGCGTGAAGCATCCGGTGTAAAAATCTCATCGATCAGGATCACTTTGCCGTCCAGCAGACCGAACTCGAATTTGCAATCCGCCAGGATGATGCCGCGCTCTTCACAATATTCTCTGGCAAAAGCGAACAGCTTCAGGCTCTTCTCCTTCAACTCCAGTGCCAGCTCGGCACCAATCAGCTCCTGCATGTTCTCAAAAGGGATATCCTCATCATGACCGACATCATTTTTGGCAGCAGGGGTGAAAATCGGCTGGGCCAGTACTGCATTTTTGCGCAAGCCTAGGGGAAGCTCGATTCCGTTGACTTTCCCAGTCTCCTGATATTGCCGCCAGCCTCCGCCGGTGATACAGCCGCGCACAACGCATTCAATATCAATACGCTCCGCCTTGCGGACGACCATGACACGGTTTTTGAGCGCCTCCCGGTCCTTCGCGATCTCTCCAAGCTGGTCTACATCGATATGCACGACATGGTTCTCCATCAGCTCCTTGGTTAATCCGAACCAAAAGGCGCTGAGCCGATTGAGCACATTGCCTTTCTCCGGCACCGCCGGGTCAAGGACATAGTCAAATGCGGATATCCGGTCCGTGACGACGACCAGCATTTCTTCCCCCAGATCGTATAATTCGCGGACCTTACCTTTGTAGAGCAGCGGTGCATTTACCAGATCCACAGCCGTGGATACGGCAGGGTATGCCATGACCTTTCCTCCCTTGAACTAATGATCTTGCGTATATACTTGAGCTAAAAGAGCTGGGACGTCTTCTTTTCTTCGATTCGAATCCACAAAATTGAATACTCCTTGGGGTTAATAGGTTCACTGCAAGAAATGTTTGGACTTCCGATCGCTGTTATGGTCATATTTCTCTGATTTAACCGCAAGCTGCGGTAGAAATCTGACCATAAAGGCGAACGCTAACGCTTCTCCAGTTCCAAAATTTCTCTCCGTTCATCTTTAACCCAAATGTCTATTCCAATCTCCTGTTGCTCCGCTTCTCAGAAACAAAATAACTTCTCAGCATTTCCGCTCGTATTATTCTCGAGCTCCTCAGTTCACCACTAACTTACCTTTATTAAATAAGCTCCAGCTTGCGGAAGATGGTGTCCACATGCTTAAGGTGCCAGGATGGATTAAAAGCATCCTCGATTTCCTCCGGGCTTAGTACGGCAGTGATTTCCGGGGTAGCTTCAACGATATCGCGGAACTGGGTTTGTTCCTCCCAGGCCTGCATCGCACGCGGTTGCACGGTATCATAAGCCTGCTCACGGCTGAAGCCTTTGTCGATCAGCTTGGTCAGAATACGGCCGGAGAACGGTACGCCGAAGGTCCGGTTCATGTTGCGTTTCATGTTTTCCGGGAATACGGTCAGGTTCTTCACAATGTTGCCGAAGCGATTCAGCATATAGTTCAGCAGCATCGTTGCATCCGGCAGGATTATCCGCTCCACGGAGGAGTGCGAGATATCGCGTTCATGCCACAGCGGCACGTTCTCGTAAGCAGTAACCATGTGTCCGCGAATGACGCGCGACAAGCCGGAGATGTTCTCACAGCCGATGGGATTGCGTTTGTGCGGCATTGCCGAGGAACCCTTTTGGCCTTTGGCAAAAGCTTCCTCCACCTCGCGGATTTCGCTCTTTTGCAGTGCACGGATCTCGGTGGCGAACTTGTCCAGGGACGTGGCGACGAGCGCCAGGGTTGCCATATATTCGGCGTGACGGTCACGCTGTAGCGTTTGTGTAGAAATGGGCGCCGGGCTGGTGCCAAGTTTGCGGCAGACGAATTCTTCAACAGACGGATCAATGTTGGCGTAGGTGCCGACCGCGCCGGAGATTTTGCCGAACTGCACACCGTTCGCAGCATGGCGGAAACGTTCCAGGTTGCGCTTCATTTCCTCGTACCAGAGCGCCATTTTGAGACCAAAGGTAGTTGGCTCTGCATGCACGCCATGGGTGCGTCCCATCATCGGAGTGTCTTTGTATGCCAGCGCCTTGTCTTTGAGAATTTCGATAAAGTTCATGATGTCCTTCTCCAGGATTTCATTGGCCTGGCGCAGCAGGTAGCCGAGCGCCGTGTCGACAACGTCCGTGGAAGTGAGTCCGTAATGCACCCATTTGCGCTCCGCACCCAGGCTCTCGGATACCGCACGGGTAAAAGCAATCACATCATGGCGCGTTTCCAGCTCAATCTCATTAATGCGGTCGATGTCGAATTTGGCATCCTTCCGCAGCTTCGCGGCATCCTCATGCGGGATTACTCCCAGCTCGGCCCAAGCCTCGCAGGCGCAAATCTCCACTTCCAGCCACGCGTTGAATTTATTTTCTTCGGTCCAAATGGCCCGCATCTCAGGTCTGCTATAACGTTCGATCATATCTGGTCAGTTCCTCCAAAGGTTAGTTTGCTCTACCCAGGACAGCCCGTCGCCGGTATCCTTGCAGAGCAGGTTGATATGGCCCATTTTACGGCCGGTCTTGCTCTCTGCCTTGCCATATATATGAAGCTTGGGTGCGACACCAAGCCGGTTTGCTTCTTCATTCACCGTGCTGACTGCCTGAACAGCGCCGTCCAGATGCTGGCCGAGTACGTTCACCATGACCACAGGGGTCAGCAGTGAGGTGTCGCCAAGCGGCAGATTGCAGATGGCACGCACATGCTGCTCGAACTGTGAGGTTACGCAGGCGTCCATTGTATAATGCCCGGAATTATGCGGACGCGGCGCCAGCTCATTTACGAACAGCTCGCCCTCTTCGGTCACGAACATTTCCACGGCCAGCAGTCCGACCGCATTCATCCCGGTAACAATCTGTTCGGCCAGCTCGCAGGCCCGCCGCTGAATCTCCTCAGGCACTCTTGCTGGTACGATAGACAGGTGCAGGATGTTGTTCACGTGAATGTTCTCCGCAGGCGGGAAGCTCTTGACCTCGCCGGAGGCGCTGCGGGCGGCAACTACAGAAATTTCGCACTGGAAAGCGACAAATTTCTCCAGCACCAGCTCGGGTAGCGCCTCCCCGGCAGACGTTCCGGGAGCTACCTGCCGGAAGGCGGTTTCCAGCTCTTCAGAGTGCCGGATGACGGCTTGTCCCTTGCCGTCATACCCCCCTGTGGCTGTCTTCAGCACACAGGGCAGGCCCAGCTCGGCAGCAGCGGCCGTAAGCTCCGCCAGGCTGCCTACCTTGCGGTACGGGGCAACGGATACGCCTACTGCCTCGATGGCGGCTTTTTCGCGCAGCCGGTGCTGCGTTGTATACAGCAGCGCGCTGCCCTGCGGCACGTACGACTCTGACGTCAACAGCGCGGCCACGCCCGCGTCAACGTTCTCGAACTCGTACGTGATAACGTCCGCGCGCCGCGCCAGCTCACGCGCGGCGTCCCGGTCGTTGTACGCCGCCGTAATTTGCGGCGTCACCTGCCCGCAGGGCGCATCCGGCGCAGGGTCCAGCGCCACGAAGCGATAGCCCATGGCGCTGCCGGCCAGCGCCATCATACGCCCAAGCTGCCCGCCGCCGAGCACGCCGATGGTTGCTCCTGGCAGGAGCATCCGGGGTGTGCCGGCACCTGTCACGCCCGTATCTCCAGAAGCCGCAGCTGCCAGATCAGCAAGCCCCTTACCCTCTGCCTGTAGCATTTCCCTGCTCCCTTCCCCCGTTATGCCGGAGCCTTCTGCCTTCAGCTCCTCCGGCCTCATAGGCTCTCGCTGCTTTCCAGCACTTCTCGTTGAATGGCATCGCGCCGCTGCTGCGCCCGGCTCTGCACCTCAGGATCGAACGCGCCGATGATCTGCGCGGCAAGCAACCCCGCATTGATGGCTCCGGCACGGCCAATCGCTACCGTGGCTACCGGAATGCCACCCGGCATCTGCACGATAGAGAGCAGCGAATCCAGGCCGTTCAGCGCCTTGGACTGCACAGGGACACCGATCACAGGCAGCATTGTCTTCGCTGCCACCATACCAGGCAAATGCGCAGCTCCACCTGCCCCTGCGATAATCACGCGCAGGCCGCGGCCTGCCGCCTCTTCAGCGTAGCGGAACATCAGATCCGGTGTGCGGTGTGCCGAGATCACCTTTTTCTCATATCCTACGCCCAGCTCCTCAAGCACAAGACACGCTTGCTCCATCGTTTCCCAATCTGATTTGCTGCCCATGATGACACCAACCTGCACTGACATGATTCAACCTACCTTCCGCTTCCCTATTTTAGAGACTCATGTTGCTATAAGTTTGTCCTGTTACATTCAGTTTTCCATAAATCCGAAAAAAAAAGCCCGGATTCCAACGCATTTTGCTGCGGATGGACCCAGACTACTGCAGGAATTAGGAGCGCCGCATCGGATTTATGGCTGCAGCGGCATGTAACAGGAACAAGCGCACAGCTCGCAGCCCCGGGCACGGGGCGGCGCTGACGGCCGTTCTAGTCATCCTATTCCCTCGTAGTCCGGCAATTTACGGTTACCGGGTAGAAACTTCCGGGCCCTATCCCCGGTTTTATACGAGCTCTTCATAGGTTCATCTTAACAATGGCCTACACTTCATGTCAACTTAAACACGAACATTGTCATATAAAGGAGTTGAAACGTTCGCTTTTGGGCACATTTGGATTTTCTTGCGGCCACGGGATCTAACTGCCTAAAAGAAAAAGGGGAACGCATAGCGCTCCTCCAGGAAATTATATTATTTAACGACCAAAACCGGAATGCGTGCGCTCTGAACGACGTTGTGGCTGACACTGCCCAGAACAAATTCGCGAATTCCGCCGAGCCCGCGGCTGCCGATCACGATTACATCCGCACCATGCTCCTTAGCGTAACTCAATATCACTTCAGCAGGCGAGCCTTGCAGCAGCTCAACCGTCGCGTTCAGTCCTTCCGCCTCCAGACGGCTCTTCACTTCATCGGTCGTTTGTACCGCCAAATCATAATAATCCTTGTTCACTGAGGCCGGCAGAGGCGCGAGAGCTTCCCCGATAAAAAACCGCGGGAATTCGAAAGCGTGTACGACGTAAAGGGATGAGCCCGGAGTTACCTTAGCCAGTTCGATTGCGCGCTCCAGCGCCTGATTGGAAGCCTTGGAACCGTCATAGGCCAGCAAAATTTTCGAGAATAACATGTACGCCACCTCTTCTTCTGTTTTATCTATCCCAAAAAGTAACCATAGAGCAAGATATTCAGCAGTAGCAAGAGCGGAATTCCAATCCTGAAGGAAGTATGCCTGGTCTTGTGACGTTTGCGGTACATGGCGATAAGAACACCCAGCGCTCCGCCCATGAATGCCAGCAAAAACAAAGTTTTTTCCGGCACCCGGTCCCGTCTTTTACGGGCCCTGTTCTTGTCCTCAGACATGACCACATACCCTATAATATTAATCAGTGCGAACCACAGCAGTACAACCTGGACCATGCTTTCCAGCTCCTCCTCCACACAGCCTATCTACTGTATATTATATTACCCTTTTGGACAAAAAACCAATGACCCCTACATCAGCTGCCAATTTTCTGCTCTGATCGCCTGACTTGGCCACCGGCTCCGCCCGCTTCCCTAACCCATACCCAGGCGAGCAATGCAGCAAGCGCTGCCGCGATCCCACCCAACCAGAAACCACCCTTTAATCCATAAGCTGAACTCATCCATCCCGCCACAAAAGGTCCACCCGACATACCGATAGCATACACAGCCTGATAGAACCCCATTGCCGTCGCCCGTTTGAACGGAGCCACCCCGGAGACTGATTTGCCCAGCAGCAAAGGAAAGATCAGCCCCTGCATAAAACCATTCCCCACCTGGGTTGCGCACAGAGCTGTAAGTGTAGGCATTGACGGAATTAGCAGAGTGAACAGTGCACTTCCGGCAAAACCAAGCAGCAGTGTTCCACGGTCTCCGAGCAGCCTGCCGAACCAGCGGGAACCATATAACGTCGCTGCCGCATGGGGCAGCATGAAGGCCAGCGTAAGCCAACCGAGGCTTTCCTTGCTCGCTCCAATGGCAAGCGCCTGATTCGGGGTATAACCGAACATCGTAATGAAGAGCACACAATGCGCCAGCACCGATAAAAGCGACACTTTGACCAGCAGCGGTTCCTTGATCACTTCAGCAAGATCCTTGATCTTTATCGTATTTTCACGTTTGTCCTGCTGCTGTTCCGGCAAGCGGAGTGCTAATAACAGTGCAGCAGCCGCAACCACTCCGCCAATGATAAACGGGGCATTCCACCCCCAATGCTCTGTTATGTATCCACTGATCATCATGCTTGCCAGCTGTGCAATCACCGTTGTGAACTGCAGCATCCCCATGGCTCTTCCAGCCTGCTCCTTCGGAAAATATCCGGCAAACATCACCGAATAGACAACCCAAGCCGAGGCTGCAATTCCGGAAACCGCCCGTGCGGCTAGAGCCCAGCCAGGACTTGCACCCGCGAGGAACAGCAGGCTGCTGGAACCGCTTGCGATCAGTCCCAGATAGATAAACGGCCTACGCCGGTTAAGAACATCCGAGCCTATGCCGATTGGCAGCCGGAACAGAATCTGCATCAGCCCATATATCCCAAGGACCGCTCCTACCATTACATAAGAGGCTCCCAAATGCTCCACATACGGTGAGAGCACCGGAACATAGATATATGATGAGAACCAGAACATAAATACAATCATCAAAAAGAAAAAACGGCTCCCGCCCCAGCCTGCCTGAATTCCAGCCGCTTGTTTTGCATCAATCCGCCCCTGATCCGCTATCACACGATCACCCACCACTCATTTCTATTTTCCCGAAAAAGTTATCTTTTCCACTGCAACTTTAAGTAAAACATATCTGGTTTGTATTGGACAGTCCAGAAATTATCTGCTGAGCGCCAGCACAAAAAGTATATGTCAAAAAACATAGCACATTTATACGATAAATTTTATGTTACATTGGAATTTAAAAAAATCATTAATAAAATTAAGCCTTATTCTTTTTCCAGCCTCCTTGGTCCCCGTTCGTCGTCCTTCCACGATAGCCTGTTCTGTTAACTCCAAAAAAAAGAAGACTGCTATACCTCAGGCAATCTTCTTTGCATTAATGATTATCCCAAAACCAGCTCACGCCCTACTCACATCAGTCTGGCCGTGAAATTCCTTATTTGCCCTTCTCCTTGGCTTCCATTGCTGCTTTGAGCAGATCACCCAGGTTAGATCCCACACTTTCAGGCTTGCTGTATTGCTGCACAAGCTTCTGCTGCTCGCGCTTGTTGATATGCTTGTGATCCTTGTCCATGGTCTCCGTTATCCCACATCCGAGACACTGGACATAGAGACCGGCTTTGCCCTCTTTAAGCTCCATCTTCTTATGGCATTGAGGGCATCGGCGGTTAGACAGCTGCTTCTCTCCAGCCCGGGTATATCCGCAATCGTCTGCCGGGCAGACCAGCAGCTTTCCGCGTTTGGTTTTCTTTTCCAGCATTCTCGTTCCACAGTTCGGACAGTGGCTGCTGGAGACGTTATGTGGCTTGTATTCCGCACCACTGTTCTTCACACCATACACCAGCTCCTGCGCCATACTGCGTATCCCTTGCAGAAAAGGCTCCGGCCGTCCCTGTCCGCGGGCGATCTTCTCCAGTTCCGCCTCCCAGCGCGCTGTAAGCTCCGGTGTACGGAGTTGTCCAGCCACCAGCCCGATCAGCTGTTTGCCCTTACCTGTCGGATGAAGGAGATTGCCCTGGCGTTCAATCGTATCGGAGCTGACCAGCTTCTCGATGATGTCAGCTCGTGTAGCTGGTGTTCCCAGCCCATGCTTCTCCATCTGTGTCAGCAGCGATGCTTCATTGTAGCGCTTCGGCGGCTGCGTCCGGCCTGGCCGGATCATACAGCGCTGGACGGTAACGGTTTCGCCTTCTCGCAGCTCCGGCAGTTTCACACTGCTCGGAGCTGGTTCATCTGCAGTATTTTCTTCTTCGTCATCGCTGCTCATATCTCCGCCATAGACCTCGCGCCAGCCAGGATCTTTTACTGTTGTTCCTTTGATATAGAAGCTCTCGCCTTCCACGTTTACGGTTACAGCAACTGCATCATATCGCGCCGCTGGATAGAACAGGCTGATGAAACGCCGTACAATGAGATCATAAAGCTTGCGCTCTTCAGCACTTAGCTGATTTAAAAGTACAGTCTGCTCCGTAGGGATGATCGCATGGTGATCGCTCACCTTACTGTCGTCTACAATCCGCTTAGTAATCGGCAGCGGCTTGCGCAGCAATGGTCTTGCCAATGGCGCATAGGGCCCAACAGCTACGCTGTCCAGCCTTTCTTTGAGCGTACCGGTCATATCAGAAGTCAAATAGCGGCTATCCGTACGCGGGTAGGTCACCAGCTTGTGCTGCTCATATAACTTCTGGAGTACACTGGAAGTTTGCTTGGCCGAGAAGCCAAACTTACGGTTCGCATCACGCTGCAGCTCTGTAAGATCATAAGCCAGCGGATGCGGTTCACTTTTCTCACTTTTTTGCACCTTGGTAATTCGTCCGCTGCGTCCAGTGAGCTTCTCTTTTAGTATTGCCGTTTTATCCCGGTCAAAAATACGCCCATCCCCGCCCTGGGCCCGCCAGCCTGCCTGAAAGCTGCCAAAATCAGCCGTCAGCTGGTCATATTCCTGAGAACGGAAGCCGGTAATTTCATTTTCCCGGTCCATAATCATTCCCAGCGTCGGTGTCTGTACCCGTCCGGCAGACAGTGGTGCGCCGAACTTGCAGGTCAGCGCCCGGGTTACGTTAAGCCCGATCATCCAATCCGCCTCAGCCCGGCAACGGGCCGATTCATACAGACGGTCAAAATCCCGGCCCGGACGTAGCGATGCAAACCCTTCCTTAATCGCCTTATCCGTCTGAGAAGAGATCCAGAGCCGCCGGAATGGCTTCTTCCACCCAGCCATATTCATGATCCAGCGCGCCAGCAGTTCGCCTTCACGTGCAGCATCCGTAGCTACAATCAGTTCCTCGATATCCTGACGCTTCATCAGCTGCTGCACAGCCTTATACTGCTGGTTCGTTTCCCGCAGCACCTTCAGCTTTGCCTTATCCGGCAGAATAGGTAAATCCTCCAATGCCCAACTGGCATATTTATTGTTATAGTCCTCCGGCTCCGCCAGGCCCACCAAATGCCCCAAAGCCCAGGTAACTACATATTTAGGTCCTTCAATATAGCTCTTCTGTTTGTTCCCACAGCCCATCACCCGCGCAATTTCACGCGCAACTGACGGCTTCTCAGCAAGTACCAATACCTTCATCGCTCTCTCCCTTCCCTAACAACACCCTATTATACCATGATCCCAAAGCCCAAAAATTTCGTCAGGCTGAATGAGCAGCTCTTATTATAGAATAAATTCTATCCTTTAACTTGAAGAAGCAGTCTAAACCTCCAACGTATGTATTTATACCACCGACTGAGCTGCTATTCTGTAACAATGGCTATGTCTGCACTCGGCACGGTCTTCCCGCTTCTTGAGAATCCCAGGCAAGCTGTAAAAAACACTTTATCTCCTGCTGTACCCTGCATATATATTCCTTCATTCGTTAAGGCGGAACGCTGTATCTGAAGCACATCGCCTAACCTAGCTTCCTGTACATAAGTTATCCGGAAACGCTTTAACTCCTTGGCCCCCCATTCCTCCAAAGAAAGAGCATCACAGCAGATCTCGCCATACCTTGCATTATTCAAATGCAGATTACTATCCAGGCCGCTGAACCTTACCTTGTAGGGATATGCTGCTTGAAGGCTTATATCATCTGGAATCGTTGCTTTATCCGGCATACTGCCTACTGAATCACCACTATAGTGGTTCACAGGGACCGGTATAGCAGTTGGCCGCAAAATCTTCCGCTTTTCAATATCCACTAAAGCCCAGACAGAACGCACTACAGCAACCTCTACATCGTTCTTGTCGTAAATCCGATAATCCCGCTGCCACAATGCTCCTTTGGTTCCTTTACTCCATGTGTGCACTGTTAACTGATCATTTAGCCGTGGCATACGGCGGATCTCAAGGTCCAAGGTAATCAGCATCCAGCCCATTCCATTATCCAGCATTTTTTCCAGACTCAAGCCCAGTGCGTTAACAGCTGCGTCAGCTGTACGCTGCAATATTTCCAAAATGAAAGAGAGCTTTGCCTGCGAACGGCAATCCGTATCGCTTGCCTGAACCACAAATTGCTCTGTCCACAGAAGATTATTTGATTTATCCACTACGCTATCTCCTTTGTAACGCAAAAACGTTAGATTTAATAAAAAAGAACCTTTGTATCCACAATTATTCTACACTATCCACACAAACTGGGGAGTACTTTGACTACATTGTATTAATATATTTCCTTATCCACATGTGGATAAGTTTTTTCACTGTTCTTCTTAATACTTATAATATCTACAGATCTTAGTTCCTTAAGAAATCCCTTACTTTGTAAAACAACAAAAAAGCCATTGTCGATTACTCGACAATGGCTTCATGTGCTTGGCGGCGTCCTACTCTCCCAGGACCCTTCGGTCCAAGTACCATCGGCGCTGGAGGGCTTAACGGTCGTGTTCGGGATGGGTACGCGTGGAACCCCTCCGCTATCGCCACCAAACGGGCATTTACAGCGTAAATGCTTCAGGAACCTTCATTCCTGAAAACTGAATCCGAAACGAATCTGCGTTTTATCATTTGGATAAGCCCTCGACCGATTAGTATTGGTCAGCTCCATGCATTGCTGCACTTCCACCTCCAACCTATCTACCTCGTCGTCTTCAAGGG